>JAFLBG010000004.1 GCA_017303975.1 Bacteroidota bacterium | reverse complement strand
TTGCTAATTACTTGCGAAACATTTCTAGCGAAGCAAAATTAAAACTAGAACTCACCAAACTAAAAGATGAATTGAATGCACTAAAAACAGTTCAATCCGAAACTATTTTTTTCGAAACATTTGATATAGTTGTTTGGATAGAAAGCAAACTCGAAAACAAACCTATGTTGGAAATTGTAAAAACACTGTATCCAACTAAAACAGAGCAAGACTATTTGAGTCAAGATCAACTAAAAAATTAGTCGAAGCTTTTTTGGGGTATATCTAAATTTTCTTACATTGTTTTACAACTTAAGCATTATGACGTATATTTACTATCAATGACTTATGCGGCTTATTTGATATATTTTCATGATAAAAAACATTTTTATTTTTATTTTTTTATTTGCTTTTGGAGCGCGTTCCAACAACGTCACAATTTCTAGTATTACCACTAGCGGGCAAGATGTTTCTGCAGGTGTAAACAATGCCGCTAACTTTACCAATATAGAATTTGATTTAAACTGGGATAATAGTTGGAGACGATCTACCGGATCTAGCAATTGGGATGCTGTGTGGGTTTTTGCAAAATACAGAATTGAAACCGGAGGTTCTTGTGTGTCTTCTGCAGCCTGGAATCACTGCACACTAAGCACTACAGATGCTCACCATACAGTAACCACCACCAACGGTGTTGCTGCTACATCGAATGTAAGTTCTGATGGGAAGGGGGTTTTCTTTCATAGGACAGCAGATGGGAATGGCTCGATAAATTGGGACGATGTTAAGTTACGTTGGCAATACGTTACCGATGGATTAAGCGATGATTGCGAAGTAACCATCAAGCTATTTGCTATCGAAATGGTATATGTCCCTTCGGGTAATTTTATTCTTGGAGATGGAAGCACTACTACAATTGCTGCATTTAGAACTCCCGGTGTTGCGGCTTCTACTTTTACCGTAACAAGTGATGGCGCTATTACAGTTGGCGGTGGCGGAGCGGGCTCCTTAGGTAGAAATGCGGCAGTTGCACAAGCTGGAGGAGCTGACGACTGGACCGAAGCAGCAGTGCCTGTTAATGCACCAACTACAATTCCCGCAAATTTTCCCGTTGGATACGATGCTTTTTATTGCATGAAATACGAAATTAGTCAACAACAATACGTAGAATTTTTAAACACATTAAATGGAACACAACAGGCTGCGAGATGTGTGGCTGTAACAGCAGGGAGCTTTATGTGCAATACCGCAGCCACCGCCACCCCTCAAAATCGGAATGGCGTTAAATGTAAGGTTGCTCCGGTTGGGGCTACCCCAGGAGAATACGGAAACGATTTAGATGACGATGATACCTTCGGAGAAACAGCCTCCGATGGGCTAGCAATTGCCTGCAATTGGATGCTTCCTGCCGATTTTTTAGCTTATTTGGATTGGGCTGCCTTGCGCCCTATGTCTGAACTAGAATACGAAAAGGCGTGCAGGGGCTCACTTCCTCCTATTGCAAATGAATATCCTTGGGGAGTAGCATCAAACATTACAGCAGCCACAACAGCGGGTATTACTAATGGAGGGAATGTTACAGAAACAAACTCTGTTGCAAACTCTAATGTGGTATATAATGGTCAAACCACAGGACCAATGCGCTGCGGAGCTTTCTCTACTGCATCCTCAAACAGAATTACATCCGGATCTACCTACTATGGTATATTAGAAATGACCGGGAATGTTTGGGAAATGTGCGTAATTGTGGGTTGTGCAGCGGGAAGGTCGTATAGAGGTGGTCATGGAAATGGGGCTCTAAATTCTGCAGGTGCTGCAGATGTAGATTACTGGCCGGGCATCAATGGAAATGGAACCACAACTACAGCAAATAATGTTTATGGTGGAGTTACAGGTTGCACCGGAAGAGCCGGCATTGCATGGCGCGGAGCGGCTTATTTAAATGCAAATTGGGTTAAAGTTTCTGATAGAGACTACTGTGGGCCAGGTTGGAATGGACACACAGTTAGAGATAATAGAAGTGGTGGTAGAGGTGTACGAACAGAGCCTTAATTTTAAATTAGTTTAAAAAATTATATTTTAGAGTATCATGATAAAAAAAATGTTTTTTACTTGTATTGCAGCATTCTCAATACAAGCAGGCGCAAATAACGTAGTAATAACCAGTGTTTCTACTAGTGGGCAAGATATTACAGCAGGAGCAAACAACGCGGCCAACTTTACAAACATTGAGTTTGATGTAAACTGGGATAACTCTTGGCGTATATCAGGTGGTGCCAACAATTGGGATGCAATTTGGGTGTTTGCAAAATACAAAATTGAAACGGGAGGTGCGTGTACTGCAGGTTCTACTTGGAGCCACTGTACCCTTAGCACGACAGATGCACACCACACAGTAACTACCGCAAATGGGGTTGCTGCAACAGCAGATGTAAGCTCTGATGGAAAAGGAGTTTTCTTATACCGTACCTCAGCGGGAAATGGTTCCATTAATTGGGACGATGTTAAATTAAGATGGAGATATAGAACTGATGGATTATTTGATGATTGTAAAGTTACTGTGCAAGTGTTTGCTATTGAAATGGTATATGTACCAGCCGGAGATTTTATTTTAGGTGATGGAAGCACCACCACCATTGGCACTTTTAGAACTCCAAACGTAGCGTCATCTACATTTACAGTTACTTCAGATAATGCAATAACTGTTGGTGGCGGTGGAGCCGGATCTCTAGGCAAGAGTGCTGTTGCTCAAACAGGAGGATCGGACGACTGGACAGATGCAGCCGTTCCTGTAAGTGCACCAACAACCGTTCCTGCTGCATTTCCTGTTGGATACAGTGCATTTTATTGCATGAAGTACGAAATAAGCCAACAACAATATGTGGAATTTTTAAATACCCTAGACGGAACACAGCAAGCTAATCGTATTGTAGCTGTTACGGCCGGAAGTTATATGTGTAACACAGCCGCCACAGGTACCCCTCAAAACAGAAATGGTGTTAAATGTAAAAATGCCCCTTCTGGTGCTACCGCAGGGGAATACGCTTGCGATTTAGATGATGATGATAGTTATAACGAAACAGCATCGGATGGTCTTGCATTAGCCTGCAACTGGATGACAGTTGCTGACTTAGCGGCCTACCTAGATTGGGCTGCACTGCGCCCCATGACCGAAACAGAATATGAAAAAGCGTGTAGGGGTGGTCAAGGTGCTGGGTTACCAAATCCTGCTGTTGCCGGTGAGTACCCTTGGGGAACCGCAGCAAATATCACAGCCGCCACCACAGCGGGTATTACAAATGGGGGGAATGTTACAGAAACAAACTCTGTTGCAAATGCAAATATTTGTTATGCAGGAAGCACTACCGGACCTGTTCGTTGTGGGGCTTTTGCCGGAGCAGCAACAACGCGTATAACTTCTGGAGCCACCTATTATGGAATCATGGAAATGTCTGGTAATGTATGGGAGTGTTGTGTAATTATAGGCTGTGCTGCCGGCAGATCGTTTCAAGGAGATCATGGGAACGGAGCTGTTAACTCTCTTGGGCACGCAGATGTAAACTATTGGCCTGGATTAAATGGAAATAATACACTTACAACTCAAAATACGACCTACACAACAGGGGTAACCGGCAGGGCAGGATGGGGATGGCGTGGAGCTGCATATTTAAATGCAAACTGGGTGCGAATTGGCGATAGAGATTATTGTGGTCAAGGATGGGCAAACCAGGCAACTACAAGAGATAATAGACAAGGTGGTAGAGGAGTTAGAACTGAATAATTTTTTTACACAAAATAGTTATGAAGTGGTGTGAGGTTCACATAATTTCCAATAACTACAAATGAATAAAATAAAATACATATTATTTTTTGTATGTATAGTTTTAGGACTACACAATGCTCGTGCCCAATATTTGGGTGGTCAAGAAGATGGTTATTCTTCAGGGTATATATGTGCATCCGACCTAAATGGTGGTGCAGCAGCTTTAACTCTTAGTGCAATTACCGGACCTTCAAATTTTTGCAATAACAATTCCGAAAGATACCGAGTTACAGTTGCTACAGGAGCCGCTACTTCTTTCACTTGGACTTATCCAGCGGGGGCATCTACACAATCCGGAGGAGCAGATGGTAATATAACTATATTGTTTGGTACTACTAGTGGCAACGTACAAATTACTGCAACCAATGGTTGTGGAGAAAGCGATACCGAAATTCTCGCTGTTACCAATGTGGCGTGCAGCATGTTTAGTGGATTAGACAATGATGGGTACAACTCGAATTACGTTTGCTCTTCCGATTTGAATGGCGGTGCTGCTCCATTAACATTAAACCCACTAGTAGGTCCATCTAATTTTTGCAACAACAATTTTGAAAATTACTCTGTAGCGGTGGCTACAGGTGCTGCTACATCTTACTCTTGGTCTTATCCTGCCGGAGCATCTATTCAATCTGGTGGCACCAATGGAACTGCAACAATTTTATTTGGTACTACCAGCGGAAGTGTTACCGTTGTAGCATCAAACGGATGCGGGGAATCGCAAACAGAATATATTGCTGTTACAAACGTAGCATGCAGTATGTTTAGCGGACTAGATAATGATGGCTATCACTCCGATTACGTTTGTGCATCCGATTTAAATGGAGGTGCTGCGCCTTTAACTATTAACCCATTAGTTGGTCCATCTAATTTTTGCAACAACAATTTTGAAAATTACTCTGTAGCGGTGGCTACAGGTGCTGCTACATCCTATTCCTGGTCTTATCCCACAGGCGCCTCTGTACTATCAGGTGGAACAAACGGAAATGCCACTATCTTATTTAGCACAAATAGTGGAAGTGTTACGGTAGTTGTATCAAACGGTTGTGGCGAATCTCAAACAGAATATATTGCTGTTACAAACGTAGCATGCAGTATGTTTAGCGGATTAAACAATGATGGATACACATCCGGCTATATTTGCGGTAGCGATTTAAACGGACTAACCTCCGGAACACTTTCTATTGCTGCATTAACAGGTAATGGAACGGTTTGTGATGGAGATATTGGCGATTACTCATCTTCCATAACAACCGGAATTGCAACATCTTACACCTGGCTGCTGCCAACAGGAGCATCTGTGCTTAGCGGAGGAACAGCCCTAAACGCTCGTATTCTATTTGCTACGGCTAGCGGCAGTGTTTCAGTTGTTGCTGAAAATGGTTGTGGGGAGATTGACACAGCAACTGTAGCCCTAACCAATAATGCATGTAGCATGTATGCCGGCTTAAACAATGACGGATTTGCCATTCAGCCAAGTTGTGAAATAACTTTAAATGGTGGAGATGCTGCCGCACTAGCCACCTATTTTACCTATTCTATTTCGTGTCCTGGCTCTGGAGGAACTGTTTTAACATTCACCCCTACCGGAGGAAAAAGTTTTGATTATCAAGAAACAGCTACATCTGCCTTTGCTTACAGTGGTGTATATACAAGCACAATGGTTAGTAAAACTGTTACTAATGGAGGAACATATGATATAGAAATTAAAGATGCCACAGGCTGTACAGACGATGTGTTTAATTTAATTACATCCGCTACTCCTACTACCATACCATCCACATCGGTTACCGGTAGCTGTTTTTCGCCCGGAGCAAACACGTGGATGTACATTATTGATGCCACAGGCAAAGCTATTGTAGCTGTGGATGACAACTCTACCAATATTGGTATTGTTACAGCTACCGTTTATATAGATGCATCGGTTGGGACATTTAGTAACACAGCCTATTTACAACGACACTTTTTAATAGATACCGAAAACGCCCTAGGCGGTGGTGGTGCGGGCGTTCGTCTTTACTTTACGGCTGCAGAGCTTACTGCACTTCAAACAGCAGCCACTACTATTACAACAACAAACGCCTTAGACAATGTTGCTTCTATAGCTGCACTTGGCGCAACAAAATACAATGGACCAACAGAAGACGGTACATACGACCCATCTGACAATACATCATTAGTGTATATTGCACAAACGGGTAATGGTAGTCAATTTGGGAATAATTACATTGAATTTACGGTTTCAAGTTTTTCTGAATTGTGGCCACATGCAAGTACAGGAGGTAACTCAGCATTACCTATCGAATTACTTTATTTTATTGGCATCAATAAGGGAGATTATAATTTATTAGAATGGAGTACAGCTACCGAGATTAACAACGATTATTATACAGTAGAAAAGTCTGTAGATGCTGTAAATTTTGAAACTGCAGGAATTGTAGATTCAGAGGGCAATACACAGGGTCTTACCAATTATCTATTCAGCGATTACAACGTAATGCCCGGCATAACGTATTATAGACTAAAGCAAACCGATTACGATGGTTCTTACACCTACTCCAAAACAATTCCAATAAATGTAGATTTTGAAAACATTAACTCCTTGAAAGTATTTCCAAATCCACTATCCCACGGTCAAGAGCTTAATCTATATGTAAACCTTTCTACACAAAAACCCGTAAATGTTCGCGTAACAAACATGATGGGAATTATCGTGTTTGATGGCTCTGTTTATTTATCCGATAAAAACATTGGAAAAATAGATATTGCCAAATTACCTGCAGGCATTTACCATGTAGATGTAACTTCCGAAAAAAATTACCACGGACGACAAGTTATTACCATCCACTAACTACCGATTTTAATTTCTACTTTAGTCTTATTCAACCAAATTACCTATATGAGAGTTCTTATTTTTGGCGCCACCGGATTAATTGGAAATTTATTAGTACAGGAATGCCTTTCTAGTACTGCCATTTCAGAGGTGCGCATTTTTGTACGAAAAAAAATAAATACTAATCACCCCAAATTAAAACAGTTTATTTGCACATACACTACCATTGATTCCATAAAAAACGAACTTGTTGGAGATGTGGTTTTCAATTGCTTGGGCACGACACTAAAAGTTGCGGGGTCGAAAGAAGCCCAATACGAAATAGATTGCAGCTATCCTGTAAAAGTGGCGAAACTAGCGGCTGCCAATGGTATTAAAACTATGGTAAGCGTAAGCAGTATTGGTGCAAGCGCTACCGGAAATTTTTATTTGAAAACAAAAGCCGAAATGGAAAGCGGTGTTCAAAATGCGATAGGCAAGCAAAGCTATTTTATGCGCCCCTCTTTCTTAGTTGGCGAAAGAAAAGAATCTCGTTTAGGAGAAAAAATAGGCATCGTACTTTTTTCCGGAATTAATTACTTATTAGTTGGTCCGCTAAAGAAGTATAAATCTATAAAAGCACAGTACGTTGCAAAAGCAATGCTGCACATTGCCACAGAGAAACCGGAACAACAGATTTTTTATTTTGCTGATATTATAAAACGAGGGAAGTAGAAACCCTGCGTTTATCTAAAAGATTGCTACAAAAACGCTTCTCTAATTTTTTCGGAAAGATTAGCTTCAACAACATTCTTAGCTAAGAGCACCATGTTCTTAATGGCTATTTCATTGGATATTCCGTGACCAATAATGGCAGTACCATTAACACCAAGTATAGGTGTGCCACCGTAATTTTCGTAATTAAATCTATCTATATACTCGTCTCTCCATCCGCGTTTGCGAATCATATAATAAAATGCCTCAGCTTGTTTTAACACCACATTTCCTGTAAATCCATCGCACACAATTACATCGGCTTTGTTGTTAAACAAATCTCGACCTTCTACATTGCCAATAAAATTAAAGTCTTTGGAGTCTTTCATTAAATTGTGTGCAGCTTGTGCAACAAGATTTCCTTTTTCTTCCTCCTCGCCTATATTTAATAATGACACTCTAGGATTATCTATTCCATAAATATTTTTCATGAATAAACTACCTAAAATTCCAAATTGATACAATACATCGGGCTTACAATCTGCATTAGAGCCTACATCCAACAACAAACCAACTCCCCCTTTTTCTTTTGGAAGTACCGATGTTATGCAAGGGCGGATAACACCGGGGATAGTCTTTACGGTAAACATAGCGCCTACCAGCATAGCCCCGGTGTTTCCGGTACTTGCAAATGCATCAATTTTTTTTTCTTTTAAAAGTGAATATCCAACAGCAATAGTAGAATTAGGCTTTTGGGCGAATGCTTTGGTAGGATGCTCGCCCATACTAATTACATCGGGAGCATGAACGATATCGAATTTTTCTGAATCAACCCCATTGTTTGCTAATAGAGTTTTTATTTCTTCTTGATTACCAATTAGTACAATACGAACAGAAGAGGGCAATTCTTGTTGTGCAAGAATAGCCCCCTCAATTGGTTTGTTAGGTGCGAAATCGCCTCCTAATACATCAAGGGCAATTTTCATTTATCTACTAAATGCTGATTAATAAGCCTATGCAGCTTTTTCCATTACCACTTTACCTTTGTAGTAAAGTTTTCCTTCGTGCCAATATGCTCTATGGAAAAGGTGAGTTTCTCCGGTTGTTGGACATACCGCCATTGTTGGAACTACAGCTTTTATGTGCGTTCTTCTCTTTCTTTGTCTTTGCTTCGAGAGCTTACGTTTTGGATTTGGCATGACAATTTTTAATTTAATTATTAATAATATTCTTTAACACATCCCAACGAGGATCTGTTTGCTGTTTATTTTCTTTTTCCTTCACAGCATATTTTTTTAGAAGCTTTAATGCTTCTTTATTACAAGTGCTTTTGCCTTTCTCGTCATCCGGATGTACCCTTTTGGCGGGAACGGAAAGCATTATAAATTCATATATTTTGTGCTTTAACTTTACTTCAGAATCAGAGCTTGATAAATATACAATCTCATCTTCATCCACAAATTCAGCATTATTTAATTTGTAAATAAGTTGTTGAGATGCATCTAATGGAGTGTTGAAATTTTCTCCACATCTATCACATACTAAACTTACAAATCCTTTTATAGTGAGGGTTACAACAAGCATCGTTGTTTGTTTTTCAAGCAAAACATCTACTTTTAGCGTGCCTGCTTGTACCTCAGAATAATCGAGTTGCTCAAAGAACGTGTTACTTATATCAAACTCGAAATTATGTTTACCATTACTAAGTCCCGTAAACGGTATGCAATAATCCTCTTTCCTATTCATGGCAACAAAATTTAAAGCTCGCAAAGATAGAAAAAAAGAACTAATAAAAAAAGTTGTTAACCCCCCCCTTAAAATCAAGCGTTTATTCCGACTTTTACGAGCAGCTGCACAATGACCGAAGTACTAGAAATACTAAAAAGAACAACCCTAAAGCGCCTTTTAAACGGATTAAAAGTGGTTTTGAGCTACTATTACTCGCGTATTAGTGGAAATCCTATCCAATGGGGCTACCCAATTAGCTTAGCCATTGAGCCCACCACTTCCTGTAATTTAAGGTGCCCCGAATGCCCTAGCGGATTGCGAAGCTTCTCCAGACCCACAGGAATGCTAAAAGAAGAGTTTTTTCGCAAAACTATTGATGAAATTTCGCCCTATACAGGCTATTTAACGTTCTATTTCCAAGGAGAACCCTATTTGAATCCCTCTTTTTTATATATGGTGGCATTGGCATCAAAAAAAAACATGTACACCAATACCTCCACCAACGCGCATTACTTAACAGACGAGAATTGCAAAAAAACAATTGAAAGTGGCTTGAGCAGAATTATCATTTCTATTGACGGAACCACTCAAGATACTTACGAAAAATATAGAATTGGGGGTAATTTAGAAAAAGTGCTAGAAGGCACGAAGCGCTTAATTGAATGGAAAAAAAAGCTAAAATCTAAAACACCACACATTATATTTCAATATTTAGTAGTACGCCACAACGAGCACCAATTAAAGGATGCACGCAAATTGGCAAAAGATATTGGTGTAGACGCTATAAAATTTAAAACAGCCCAAGTATATGATTTTGAGGGCGGAAACGACTTAATCCCACTTAATAAAAAATACGCGCGTTATATTCAAAACAAAGAAGGAAAATTCGAAATAAACAATAAGCTGCTAAACCACTGTTGGAAGCTATGGAGTGCCTGTGTAATTACCTGGGATGGCAATGTGGTGCCCTGTTGTTTTGATAAAGATGCTACACACCAATTTGGCAATTTGAATACGGAAACGTTCCAGGATGTATGGCAAAACACTCATTATCAAAGCTTTAGAAGCGCCTTACTAAAATCTCGCAAAGAAATTGATATTTGTGCTAATTGTAGCGAAGGCACTAAAGTTTGGACATAAGCACTGTTGCACAATAATTTATAACAAAAAACGTTAGCTGATAGTACGCATGCGCATTCTGGTAAAATATAGTTTACTTTATTTATTGGTATTTAGCAATGTAGTAATTGCACAATACAAGGAAAAAGCCCGACCCAATGCCGAATTGGGCGTATTTATTGGAGGCTCTTACTATATTGGCGACTTAGTAAGTTCAACTGATTTTTACAAATTTACAAAACCCGCAGCAGGCCTACTATTCAGAAGAAATTTTAACCCTCGTTGGGGATTACGATTTAATGCATTTTACGGAAACGTGGAGGGCGATGATGCTAAATCTACGGCCGCATCTTTAAAAGCCAGGAATCTAAATTTTCGATCTATTATTATCGAAGCCTCTGCTCAATTCGAGTTTAATTATTTAGAGTATAAATTTGGTTCGAAAAAAAATCCATTCAGCTCTTATTTATTTGCAGGCATTGGTGCATTTCATTTTAACCCTAAGGCAAATGTTGGAGGCAGTTGGGTAAAACTACAACCACTTGCTACAGAAGGCAAGAACTACACACGAGTACAACCCTCTATTCCATTTGGAATTGGGTTTAAACAAAGCCTTGGAAAAGGCTTTGGATTTTCCGTGGAATGGGGAATGCGAAAAACAACAACAGACTATTTGGATGATGTAAGTACAGTTTACGTAGACCCCAATTGGCTTGCATCAACCAAGGGTGCTATAGCGGGGGAGCTTTCTGACAGAAGCACAAATCCGGGAATACACAAAATTGGCTACCAGCGAGGCAATTCGAAAAATAAAGATTGGTACTCGTTTGTTGGATTAATTCTTTCGTTTAAAATTTCTGAAAAACCGGAGTCTTGTCCGGGATATAATTAATTTATTTTTTCCATTGTTTTGGTTACACCAAGTATTGGAATACCAATATATCCTCTCAATTTCAAATTGTTTCCTTCGAGCCACATTTTAGAACTGTATGTTTTCCCGTCTAATGGATTATAGATGGTTCCATTTACATACTCATCACCTTCAAAAACAAAATCAAAAAAAACATCTGTTCCTAAAACAATTCTGTCTCTCAATGCTGGGTTTGGATTGTTTACATCTCTAAGTTTAGGAGTTTTACTTTCAATAGATTTCCCATAATATTTTCCATTTTTCTTATAGATGCTTATTTTGCCGTCTTTGTCCGGAGACCAATACGTACCAATGATTTTATCGGGGTCAATCGAAAACATTTTAATACTCCACGACAACAAAATGAATATTATTCTAACTTTCAAACTATTATTTTTAATCTTTGTTACGCATCAATATCACAAACATTAGTTTTATTTGCAAAAAAAAATGTTGAATTCGTTTAATAAACTAGTTGATTACTTTTTACATCCAAAACTAAAAGCCGATAAATCAACGCATGAAAAATCAAGAATATATGTGCTAGCTTTTGTTATCATTTTTGGTATGGGTTTTTTGTATAGCGCATTTTATCTAGTCCAACAAATTGTCATTGGAACAAAAGCTTTTCATAATTACCTTGGACTATCATTATCTATAGCAGGGCTATTAATCATCAAAAAAACAGGGAACACCAAACTTGCTCTTTTTATTGGATCCATTGTAGGTTTATACCTAGTATCATCGAGTGTTTTTATTTCTGATGGAATTAACTCAAATGATGTGCTTTGGTATATCGTTTTAGCAGCAGCTTCATTTATGTTTATTGGAATACGAGAAGGGGCCTTAATGACATTGGCATCTTTTATAAGCATAACAATTTTTTACATTGTTGAAACATTTAATTGGATTGAATTTGATGGCGACAGTATTTCAATGTCGCTAGAATACAGATATTTTAATTTACTACTTATACTTGGTGTACTTTCTCTTATGGTATATGTTCTGGTAAGTGGCAACAATAAACTTCAACAATTACTTCAATTAGCCAAAGAACAAAAAGTAAGAGAAGAGATTGCCCGTGATTTTCACGATCAAATTGGGAACAAATTGGCCTCTCTGAGGCACCTTGCAGCATTAACAACTCTTAATAAATCGGAAATAGAAAAAGCGGAAATAATTTCTAAAATAGATAGAAATGCCAAAGAGGTATACGACAATTTTAAAGATTTTATTTGGACCAAAGACCCTAAAAGCGACCAATTGCAAGAACTGTTTATGTATTTGCGAGATTTTGCCGATGATTATTTAAAATATTCGAACATCAACCTTTTTGTGCATTCCGAACCAGAAGTGCTTCCTAACATTGAACTGCCGCCAAACTGGAGCAAACAAATTGTGCCTTTATTAAAAGAGGCTATTACTAATGTGTATAAACATGCCAAAGCAAAAAATATATATTTTACTTTTAGCACACAGGCCAAAACCCTTGAAATACGGCTAAAAGATGATGGCAAAGGAATTATAAATACAGAACGTTTTTCCACTGGCAAAGGCATTAAAAACATGAAATACAGAGCCGATCAACTTGGTGCTAATATTTCGTTTAACAACATTTTACCAACCGGAACAGAAATTATTTTCAGCGTTCAACTACCCGTTTCAGGTAGTACGAATGGGTAATTATTCAATAACTTTGTACTAGATGAAAGTAGAAAATCCATATAGATTAGTAATTGTAGAGGACAACAAGGAGTTAAGAGATATATTATGCGAATACATAAAGGCAAATGATAAACTTTTTTTAGCCGATAGCTATTCTAACTGTGAAGACGCGCTTGCAAATCTTTTGCAAGATAAACCACGTATTGTGTTGATGGATATTGATTTGCCCGGAATAAATGGGATAGAAGGCACAAAGAGAATAAAGCACTTGCTGCCAAGTGCAGAGGTTATCATAATAACTGTGTTTGAGAATAGTGAAACTGTTTTCTCGGCTTTAGTTGCGGGCGCAGCGGGCTATTTAACAAAAACATTGGACAGAGAAGAGTTAATGTCTTCTATTGATGAATGCTTGCAAGGTGGCGCACCTATGAGTATGAAGATTGCAAAGATGGTGGTTGGGTCATTTAAAAAAAACACCAAAACACCTTTAACAGAACGAGAGACGGAAGTGCTAACTCATTTATCGAACGGCAAAAGTTACAATACAATTGCATCGCTTTTAAACATTTCAAAAGACACTGTTAAATACCATATAAAGAATATCTATATCAAACTTCAGGTTGATAGTAAAGAGGCCGCAATAGAAGTTGCAAACGCCAAAAAATTTATCTAACCGTTTTATTTTTTTTGTGGGTACTACCCATATAGGGTAGTACAAGCACTCGGCTTTTTGGAGAAATTAGCAGAAACAAATTTATCATACAATATAAATATCGTATAACACCCATGTTTTATATGGTTCTATAGCTTGATTATATTATTTGATAATTAAACCTAAAAAAATGAAAATGAAAAGAAAACTACTTTCTCTATTACTATTAGGCGTAACAACCTTTCAATCAAAAGCATCAAACTATGCATTTGACTTAACAGCTAGTGGCACAAATTATCTTACAACAACTACAGCTCCGTTATCAGGAAACAGTGCTTTCACGATTGAGTTTTGGTACAACAACAATGGCAATGCTTATGGCAGTTATGCTCGACTAATTGGCTTTGATAACTATGCTAGCGATATTGCTTTAAACAACGGTATTTTGCAAGTTTATGACGGATCATGGAGAGCCACAACCGCCAACACAGGACTAAATACAGGTTGGCATCATGTTGCAGTTACAAACAATCAAACTAATATGTTTGTGTATGTAGATGGTGTGCAGGTTTACACAAAAGCATCTGCAACATATAATTTTACAGGTAATAAAATGTATGTAGGCATTTCTTATTCCCTATTCAGCAACGATAGAGTAAGCGCCTATTACGATGAGATACGAGTATGGAATACAGCGCGAACCCTACAAGAAATTAACGACAACAGAATAAAGCAATTGGAGGGTACCGAAACAAATCTAGTGGCTTACTACCCTATGCATAAAGGGTCTGTAGCCGATTTGTCTGCTTCTGCAAATAATCTGATTATTACAGGTGCTGTTTACAAAGATGATTTTCCTTTTGGGGAGTATATAAATGATTATTCACTAAACTTTGACGGAACAGATGACAAATGTGAAGTAGCTGGAGCCATAACAGGAAACTCAAACTTTACTTTGGAAGCTCAGTTTAAAACATCGGCAACATCATTCAGCGCTTACAGAAGAATTTTTGGATGGGATAGCTTTGGATTAGAAGTTGCAATTGGTCCCGGAGCCACATTGGCAACGTATAAAAACAGTTGGGCTAATACAATTGCGACCAACTTAAATGATGGAAATTGGCATCATGTAGCAGTAACGCACAATTCCGGTACACTGACGATATTTGTTGATGGAGTTCAGGTTGGGCAAAGAACGGTAACATTAAATTTATCAGGCACAATGGTACTTGGTGGTAGATATAGTTCTGGTGGTGGTGGAGAATTTTTTGATGGAAATATAGACGAAGTTCGTATATGGAATACTCCGAGAAATATTAACGACATTATTGCTTGCATGGACAGTACATTAGAAGGAACAGAAACCGGATTAATGGCGTATTATGACATGAACACTCCGGCTTCTACCATTTTAAACTCAGTAACCACGGGAAGCAACCTTACAAGAATTGGCGCAACGGGAACTAACAACTTACCACAATTTGTAGTAGATAACAACAAAGTATTTGCACCATCTGTACTTTACACGAGTGGAGCAATCATATGCAACTCCGGTGTTGGTACTTTAAGCGCAACACCAAGCAGCGGAACTGTTAATTGGTATGCAGCATCTACCGGAGGTGTATCCATTGGCACTGGAAATACATTTACAACACCAACACTAACAGTTAGCACTACATATTATGTAGATGCAACAGCAAATTCAGCAACAACAGGTTTTAGAATTCCTGTTATAGCTTCGGTTAATCAAGGCCCTAACGATTCAATAAGCCAAAACGGAAATATTCTTTCTTCTATTGAAGTTGCGGCTGCTTTCCACTGGTACAATTGCACAACCATGCAAACAATAAGTGGAGATACAACTTCTACCTATACTGCAACAGTAAATGGAAACTATGCTGTTATTGTAGAAAAAAATGGATGTGTTGATACATCTGCTTGTGTTAATGTATTATACAACACTGTATCCAATGCACAGTTTACAGATTTCACTATAACTCCTAATCCGGCAAAGGAATATATTAAGGTATCAAACTACAACTCTACCTTATTTGATATTGAAATACGAGATATTTCCGGAAAAATAATTTTCAAAGAACAAAACATACACCAACAACTAATTTTAAACACTGCTAATTACAACGAAGGCGTGTACATTATTAAAATAAGCACTAATAATCAAACACACTACAATCGCATAGTTATTCAGTAATGCACAAACAACTATTCTAGATTTAGAAAAGGGGCGTGTCGAAAAAATTTTCGACACGCCCCTTTTTCTGTTTTTCAAAAAGCTAAACAACCGACAAAACAGCTTTAGCAGCAATCTCGCTAAACGCCATAATGGTAAGACTAGGATCTACACTTGGTGCAGTAGGAAATACACTTGGGTCTGAAACATAAAGATTGTCGGTATTGTGAACTCTGTGGTCAAACCCAACCACACTTGTTTTCGGGTCTTTGCCCATTCTTGCTCCTCCTGCAGGATGCGGAGCCGCAAACATAAACCTTCCTGGTTTTATATCTAATGCTGCTACTGCAGCTTTAATTTGATTTTTATTGGTGATATGAGTGTTTTTTGCATCCCCAAAATATACTTCATTGGCACCCATCTCAAAATTAATGATGGCTTGCTTTTCAAACGAATCGCGAATACGTTTTTCGTTTTCGCCACCAATAGGAACATGGTATCTTGGAGAGCCATCCTTGTATTCAATTCGTCCTTCTTCTACATCATCAATCCAAGAAATAGTTCCACCCAATTTTCTAAAATTTGTCATTAGCTTTCTGTGTGCATCGCCAAAAGCAGGCAGCACAGCCGCAAACAAGGCAGGCTGAAGTTGATTTGCAACAAGCATATATCCACCTTCAACGTATTTCCCATTTTCTGTTTTAGCTAATCTAAATTGATCTACGCCCCAAGCGGCCGGAATATTTCTATAAATTATTATTTCTTCATTGTACAATGCATGCACCATTGGCGATGGATTGCAATAGGTATGCTCGCCCACTGCCGGAAGTTTTTCTTTAAATCCATTCTTCAATAAAAAGGCCGGAGATCCGTATCCACCGGCTGCTAGTACAAATACCTTAGCGTGTATCTTTACTTTTTTGCCATTTGGCAAACCTGTTGCTCTGTCTAAAACTTCGCAATTAAGCGTAGTTGCTTTTGTTCCCTGCCATACTAATTCTACTGCATTAGTATCAGCAAAAACTTTTGCCCCGGCAGCAATGGCACGCGGAATGTGTGTTACCAACTGACTTTGTTTAAAATCGTACGAACAGCCTTGCATACAATATCCACTAGAAGCGCAGGGCTTGCGTGCCTGTGGAATTGGATGCCCCTTCCAACCCAATTTTTTCGAACCCTCACGCAACAATTGATTCATCCTGTTGTAGTATGTTTCGGTTGGCTCGTGCACATTATGATCTTTTTCTAGTTGATCCCAATAAGGAGCCAAATCCTTTATTCCATGTCCTTCCAAACCATACTGCTTTTCCCACAAATCCAATCTGTCCTCCGGAGTTCTATAACTATCTGCCCAATAATGCACACTAGCCCCACCCACATTATTTCCGTAGGTGAGTGAAATAGACCCGTCTTCACTGGTATCAAACCCACGACCGCCATCAATTTTGGCAATCATGTTATCTTCACGTTGATCAAAATCTTCTTTTGTATAGTAACCACCTCGTTCAACAAATAGTACCTTCTTGCCGGCTTCTGCCATACGCACACCCAATGTAGCACCGCCACAACCAGTTCCAATTATGCACACATCAACTGTTTCTTCAATATCACTTGTGATATCTAAATATGTTTTTATACTCATTTTGTTACGCTAGTTTTGTTTTTTTTAAGAGACTTGCATACGCAGCTCTTGATGGTGCTGGTTTTGCTTTACTAATAAATGGCCCCTCATAGCCAATTGCCGACCAAGTAGCCGAATTGCTATAATAAAAAAAGTGAACCATTACTTTTAGTCCACCTGAAATTTGTTGCAATAAATCATTCGAACCGGTAAGGTAAGCTTCATAACATTTAACACGCTCTTGCAATGACAAACTAGAAAATCTGCTTGTATAGCCTTGTAATAAAGGAGCGTGTTCAATTACCTGCAAACCGTTTTTTAAATCGCCCTTCAAACGCTCGGACAAAGCCCATATTTCTTCGTCTAAACGCTGCGGAAGCCCCATTTTAATTGGATTTGGGAAATCTTTCGTATCAGGAAGCAGCGCTTCTATGATTGATTTCATGATTACAAACTCCTTTGTTGACAATGCAATGGGAGTTTCTCCGGATGTTAGTTGAGAGGAGTATCCCAATGCAAACCACCTGAGCGACCCAGCTCCCATAAGCACTACAGCCCCACCTGCCCCAAGTTTAAAAAATCTACGTCTATTCATACTAGTGTGATTAATTTTTAAAGGTAATCCAAATGGCAAATATATTCAAAAACCACTTCGAGCCCTATTGAAGAGGGCTTTCAAAGACAACCCCATCTTTATAGTAAAGTCACTACTTTTAACAAATATTAACTATACTTTTTTAAACATTCAGGCGTTATAAGTCAATTATTTACACAGGTTAACTTTAATTGCTATTTTTGCCCGTCAACAATACGAACATGTCGTTTAAAGAAAAAATTGATTTAAATCGTTTGCCAAAACATATAGCTGTAATTATGGATGGCAACGGACGTTGGGCCAAGCAACAGGGTCAAAACAGGGTGTATGGTCACGAAAATGGCGTTAAATCGGTAAGAGAAACTGTTGAGGCTGCTGCCGAAATTGGGGTGGAATATATTACTCTTTATGCCTTCTCGACCGAAAACTGGAACAGACCTAAAGAAGAAGTAGATGCATTGATGAGTTTACTGGTACACACCATTAATGCAGAAACACCAACATTGAATAAAAACAATATTCGCTTGCACGCCATAGGCAACCTAAAATCGCTGCCTACCGACTGTTTAAACGAACTAAACGAAGCAATTAAAAACACATCTCAAAACACAAGAACCAACTTAGTTCTTGCATTAAGCTATAGCTCTAAATGGGAAATTATTGATGCCGTGAAGAAAATTGCCGGAGATGTTTCTAACAATAAAATTACCATCGAAAATATTGACGAGACGCTATTTTCTTCCTACTTAACCACTCGAAATGTGCCGGATCCTGAATTAATGATTCGTACCAGTGGCGAACATAGAATTAGCAACTTTTTACTTTGGCAACTGTCGTATGCCGAATTTTATTTTACCGATAAATTTTGGCCGGACTTTAGAAAAGAAGACTTTTTTGAAGCCATCTATGATTACCAAAATCGCGAACGCAGATTTGGAAAAACAAGCGAGCAACTAACCACACAATAGGAAAGATGCAAAGAATAGTTTTATTTTTTATCTTATGTGTAACCTATAGCGCCTACAATGCACAAGTAGCGCTGCAAACAGATAGCTTTGCTATAAATTATCAAACTCCGCAAGAGTTTGAAATTGGGGGTATTACCGTTACCGGACCGCAATTTTTAGATAAAGGAATTATTGCTACTGTTTCCGGACTATCTGTAGGTGATAAAGTTTCTATTCCTGGCGAACGAATTTCTGATGCAATTGAAAACCTTTGGAAACAAGGACTTTTTGATGATATAAAAATAACTATTACCAAATTGGTTGGTAATACTGTTTTCTTGGAAATTTCTTTAGTAGAACGACCTCGACTTTCTAAATTTACTTTTAAGGGAATCAAAAAAGGAGAAGCAGATGATTTACGAGAAAAAATAAAACTGGTAAAAGGAAAAGTAATTACCGATCATTTAATTGCATCAACAAGTGCAATAACCAAAAATTTCTTTATAGACAAGGGTTTTATGGATACAGAAGTAACCATTAGACCGGAAAAAGACTCGCTGTTATCTAATTCGGTAACACTATATATCAACATTAAAAAGGGAGGAAAATACAAGGTAAATAAAATCATTTTCCACAATGCCACTTCGTTTTCTAAAATGAAACTTAAAAAAGCATTGAAAGAAACAAAAGAAAAAGTGTGGTACAACCCTTTCAACAATGGCAAATACCTAGAAGAGAATTTAGAAAAAGATTTGCCCGGAATTATTACAAAATACAATACCACAGGATTTCGCGATGCTAAAATTTTAAAAGACACAGTTTACAAAGTTCCTTTCAGAAAAAAGAAGCGTGTAAATATAGAGATTACCTTGTCAGAAGGAAAAAAATTCTATTTCAGAAACATAAGCTGGATGGGCAATACCAAATACACAGCTAAAGAATTATCAAATGTATTGGCAATAAAAAAGGGCGATATTTTTAACCAAGATTTATTAAGCCAAAAGTTGAATATGAACCCCAACGGCATTGATGTTAGCTCTTTGTACATGGACGATGGATATTTATTTTTTCAAATAACTCCGGTAGAAATAAATGTAGAAAACGACTCCATAGACCTGGAAATACGCATGTACGAAGGCAAGCAGGCCACCATCAATAAGGTAACGGTAAGCGGAAATACAAAAACCAACGACCACGTTATTATGCGAGAAATTCGCACCAGACCGGGAATGCTATTTAGCCGTGCAGATATTATTCGTACCACACGAGAACTAGCCCAACTAGGCTATTTCGACCCAGAAAAAACGGTTCCGAATCCTATTCCAAATCCAGCAAACGGAACCGTTGATATTGATTATGCAGTTGAAGAAAAACCAAACGACCAAATTGAACTGTCCGGTGGATGGGGAAACAGAAGTGTTGTAGGAACACTCGGAATTACCTTTAATAACTTTTCTACGAAAAACTTTTTCAAGAAAGAAGCTTGGAGACCTCTACCTACCGGAGATGGACAACGTTTAAGCTTGCGAGCACAAGCCAACGGGCTTCCTTTTCAAAGCTATAACATGTCGTTTACAGAACCTTGGTTAGGCGGGAAAAGACCAAATTCATTAAGTTTTTCGGCATATCACACCGTTCAAAACAGTGGGATTTTAGGGAGCGATGGAAAAAATAGAGCAAAAAGTGATTGGAATTTCTTAAAAATAACCGGAGCTTCTGTCGGTCTAGGGAACAGACTGCGTAAGCCCGATGACTATTTTGTTTTGTACCAAGAGTTGAACTACCAGTATTACCAAGTAAATAATTTTGGTTCGGTAATTCCTTCGCTTTCTTCGGGCTTTGCAAACAATATTAGCTACAGATTCAGTATATCCAGAAACTCAGTTGACAAACCTATTTTCGAAACACGAGGAAGTAATATTTCGTTTTCAGCGCAACTTACTCCACCCTACTCCTTATTCAACAAGTTAGATTATTCTACTGCTACCGCACAAGAACGATTCAAATTTATCGAATACCAAAAATATAAATTTACAGCTGCATGGTTTACCCAATTAACCAATAAGAAAGCAGCAGAGGGTAAAGAAGCAAGAAATTTAGTGCTTTACACCAAGGTAGGATACGGTTTTTTAGGCATGTACAATTCGAAAGTAGGGCGCTCTCCATTTGAACGATTTGTTGTTGGTGGTAGTGGTATGACTGGGTTCAATGGAATTTTAGGAAATGAAATTGTTGCACTTAGAGGATACAACGATGCCAGCATTTCAAGCGCAGGTGGGTCGCCAATGGTAAATAGATACACAACAGAGTTGCGTTTCCCTATTTCATTAAATCCGCAAGCAACTATTTACTGCTTAGCCTTTGCAGAAGCCGGAAACACCTGGAATAGTATTCAAAAATACCGTCCATTTGAGCTAAAACGCTCTGCAGGATTGGGAGTTAGAATATTTTTACCCATGTTTGGCTTGATTGGCTTTGACTATGGTTGGGGCTTCGACTACAACCCTAATGATAATTATGGTTCAGGGCGCAATATACAAACCGGTAAACCACAAGGACAGTTCCACTTTACTATTGGAGCAAATATGGGCGAATTGTAAGAAATGAAGAATTAAAAATGAAAAATGCAGGAATTTAGTACAATAATAAATTTTTGGCACTTTATTTGTAATTGACTAGATTAACTACCAATAAAACGAATACTATGAAAAGAATTAGTTTATCACTTTTTGTACTTGTACTTACCACAAGTATTTCAATAGCCCAAAAATGGGGATTTGTGGATACAGAATACATTTTAGCTCAAATACCTGAGTACAAAAGCGCACAACAAGATTTAGATAAAGTATCTGCCGACTGGCAAAAGGAAATTGAAGCTAAATATGCCGAAATTGATAAGTTATATAAAGCCTACCAAGCTGAGCAAATATTGCTAACAGACGAAATGCGTAAAAAGCGCGAAAACGAAATTATTGCGAAAGAAAAAGAAGCAAAAGACATTCAAAAAGCAAAATTTGGGGTAGATGGCGAATTGTTTAAAAAACGCCAAGACCTAGTAAAACCAATTCAAGACAAGGTATATACTGCCGTAAAAACAATTGCAGAGAAAAAAACACTCGATGTGGTTTTTGACAAAGCAAGCGACTTAACTATGTTATACACCAATCCTAAAAAAGATTTTAGCGATGAAGTATTGATAGCATTAGGATATAAACAAGGAGCATCCACGGGTACTCAAAACAAAGCTAAAACAACCAAGTAAACATTTTTTAAATTATTACTTGCTATCACATTATTAAGTTTATTTTTGTAAAAAAAATTGATATGGTATAGCTATGTTTCCTAAAAGCAAACAAGAATTTAGATAACATAGCTATACCATATGACAATAAAAAATTAAAAATCTACATATGAAAACCACTACATTTAAAATTACACTTATTGCTTGCTTATTTCTATCTACACTTAACATAAGTGCTCAAAAAATAGGACACATTAACCTTGATTCGTTAATAGGATTAATGCCAGAATCGAAAGAAGCCGAAAAAGCAAGCATGGCGTTTATAAAAGAATTGGAAACAAGCATTGGTACTATGCAAGGCGAATTGCAAACCAAGTACCAAGATTATATGGCCAACCAAGACAAATATTCTGATTTGGTAAAACAAACAAAAGAAAAAGAATTGCAAGATTTAAATCAACGCATACAGGAATTTCAAGCGTCTGCGCAAGAAGAAGTAAATAGAAAAAAAACAGAATTGGCAAAACCAATTTACGACAAAGCAAAAAAAGCAATTGACCAAATTGCCAAAGACAAAGGCTACAAATATGTATTGGATACAAGCTTAGGAAATGTCCTTTTTTCTGACCCTGCAGATGATTTGTTAAGCAGCGTATCGGACAAACTAGGATTAAGCAAAGCTGCAAAAGCAGCAACTCCTGCTACACAAGGCACTATGCCAAAACCGAAGGAAGAGCCTAAAAAATAAATTTCCATAAAAAAACAAGACCCAGAAGGGTCTTGTTTTTTTATACAGCTATACCAACTCATGGCAAACAACAATCCCATAGGTATTTTCGATTCCGGTATTGGTGGACTGACGGTGGCAAATGCCATTGTAAAGCTAATGCCAAACGAAAAGTTGATTTATTTTGGTGATACAGCTCATCTTCCATATGGAGATAAGTCTCCCGATTCTATTAAGTATTACGCCATTCGAATAAGTCAGTTTTTATTGCAAAAAAAATGCAAGATGATTGTTATTGCCTGCAATACCGCATCAGCAATGGCTTACGAAACTATTAAAGATTTTGTGGGATCTAAAATTCCC
Organism: Bacteroidota bacterium; assembly: GCA_017303975.1. Lineage (NCBI taxonomy): Bacteria > Pseudomonadati > Bacteroidota > Bacteroidota bacterium. Next base: position 121,064 of record JAFLBG010000004.1, on the reverse strand, counting down.
GTAATAAATGTGATTGACCCGGTGGTGGAAGAGGTTACCAGAAACAAAAAGCACAAACATATTGGAGTAATTGGCACCAAAGGCACTATCAAATCAAATGTGTATGCGCAAAAAATCCATTTAAAAGATAAAAGTCTGCAAGTAGCTTCTTTGGCTACACCGCTGTTGGCATCTATGATTGAAGAGGGTTTTTTTAACAATAAAATAAGCCAAACCATTATTAATTCTTACCTATCTCGCCCTAAATTAAAAAATATCGACTCGCTTATTTTAGCGTGCACACATTATCCGCTTATTAAAAAAGAAGTGGAAGCATACTACAAAAACAACATTGATATAATTGATTCCGCAGGTGTTGTAGCCAAACATGTACACAATTATTTAAGCAAAAAGAAAATGCTTACTACTACCAAAAAACCTGTTCATCAATTCTTTGTATCCGACTATACACAATCGTTTGAGCAAAGCACCAACTATTTTTTCAAAAATAAAATCAGCTTGAAAGAAGCTGCTATTTGGAAGTAGGTTAATTCCATTTTTCCGTAAGTTCCCCTCTTATACTTTTTTCGAGTAATTTTTTTATCTCGGACTTAGAATTATAATTGGCTAATAAATGCATAAGTTTAGTAACAGCAGCTTCGGTAGTGCTATCAAAGGCACTTAAAACGCCTATCTCTTTCAATTGTGCACTTGTTTCGTATCGTCCCAACTCCACGCTTCCGGCACTGCATTGTGTAACATTGTAAATAATAATGCCTTTGTCTATTGCCTCTTTGAGCTCTTTTACAAACCATGCATCTGTTGGTGCATTACCGGCTCCAAAGGTTTCTAACACAACCGCTTTTAGTCCTTTAGAGGATAGTATGGCATTTACTACTGATTGTGTTATTCCGGGAAATAATTTTAGAATAGCAATGTTAGCATCCAATTTGTAATGAATGCGCAATGGCTTATTAGATGGTTTTTGCAAATAGGCTGTACTATATTTTATATGCACTCCCGCCTCAGCCAATATAGGATAATTGGGCGACTGAAATGCCTGAAAATGCTCTGCATTAAACTTATTGGTTCTATTGCCTCGGTACAATTGGTATTCAAAATAAATACAAACCTCCGAAACAATTGGTAATCCATCCTTTTGAGAAGACGCAATTTCTATGGCTGTAATTAAATTTTCTTTTCCATCTGTTCTAATAATCCCAATGGGTAGTTGTGAGCCGGTAAGAATAACCGGTTTAGCAATATTCTCTAACATAAAGCTTAATGCAGATGCTGTATAAGCCATGGTATCAGAGCCATGTAAGATTACAAAACCATCGTACTTTTCGTAATTCTTTTCTATTAACTTGCACAACATCACCCAAACATCGGGATGCATGTTAGAGGAATCGATAGGTTTTTCGAACGATACAGGTGTTAGTGTAATATTGAATTTACTAAGCTCCGGAATTTGTGTCGTTAAATTTCGAAAATCAAATGGCTTTAATTGCCCTGTTTTGGGGTCTTCTATCATGCCAATCGTTCCGCCTGTATATACAAGAAGTACAGATGGCTTTCGTTTATCCTTTATAGATTGTGCTAGTTTTTTCATTCTATTAAAACACGTCTACTTCCCCTTAAAATTAGCTTTTCGTTTTTCTAAAAACGCTTGCGTTCCTTCTTTAAAATCTTCGGTGCCAAAACATTTCCCAAACTCTTCTACTTCTTTCTTGTACCCTACTTTGTGAGATTGGTAATAGTAATTAATAGCTGCAATTGCACTAGAAACAGCTACCGGAGATTTTGTTTTTATTTTTTCAAGCATCTCTTTTGCCTTATTAATAAGCTCTTCCGGGGTAGTAACATAATTTACCAATCCTAAGCGTAAAGCCTCATCGGCTGTTATCATATCGGCCGTTAAATGCAATTCCATTGATTTTGCTTTGCCTATATATTGTGTTAATCGTTGTGTGCCTCCGTATCCTGCAATTAGCCCAAGGTTTACTTCGGGCTGCCCAAACTTTGCATTGTTGCTGGCAATACGCATATGGCAAGCCATTGCCAACTCGCACCCTCCACCCAGCGCAAAGCCATTTATAGCAGCTATTACAGGCTTAGTTGAATTTTCAATACTATCAAACACATCGTGTCCAGCTTGTGCCAGGTATTTTCCCTGCTCAACAGTAAGTCCTAAAAATTCAGAAATATCAGCCCCGGCCACAAAAGACTTTGGTCCTGCGCCCGTAATAATAATCCCCGAAACAGCTGTATTTGCTATAGAGTCTGCAATAGCATGACCAATTTCTTGTATCGTTTTTTTGTTGAGTGCATTTAATTTTTCGGGACGATTAATGGTAATTGTAGTTATTCCATTTTCGTTATTCATTAAAATATTTTCGTAGTTCATGTCTATTCTTTTGATGTTTATAAAAAGGAGTCTTGTAGCAGCTATATTATATTTTACGATTGGTTTTTACCCAAGTAGAAATGTACTCTATAATTATTTTTGTTTCGGTACCAGGCGCGAACAACTCTCCAACACCTTGTTTTTTCAATACATTCATGTCATCTTCCGGAATTATTCCACCACCGGTAAGCAGCACATCGGTCAAACCTTTCTCTTTCATTAATGAAATTATTTTTGGGAAAACAGTCATGTGTGCTCCCGACAAAATGCTTACACCTATTACATCTACATCTTCCTGCAATGCGCTATTTACAACCATCTCGGGCGTTTGTCGCAATCCGGTGTAAATAACCTCCATCCCTGCATCACGCAAAAAAGAAGCAATTACCTTTGCACCTCTATCATGACCATCTAATCCTACTTTTGCAATTAATACTCGTATGGGTCTGTTCATGTCCAATTATTTTACTACAATTTACAAATAATCTTATTTGTATTTAACAACCAAACGTTCGATAAATCAAATAAAGTGTACCTTTTAATCCGTATTTTTAGGATACTTATATTTAGCTCGTTCAAAAACATTACATGACCACAAATTTTATTGTTACAAAAGCTTCCGGAGATAAGGCTAATTTTTCAGAAGAAAAACTACACCATTCTTTAAAGCAGTCTGGAGCTACCACAGAACAGATAGATTATATTTTAAGTGAGGTGTATGCTAAATTGTATCAAGGTATTTCTACAAAAAAAATTTATCAAATTGCATTTGGTTTGTTGCGAGATACATCCAGGCATCTAGCCGCAAGATATCATTTAAAGAAAGCTATCATGAGTCTTGGGCCATCGGGTTATCCATTCGAAAAATTTGTTGCCGAAATTTTAAATTACCAGGGCTATAAAACAACGGTAGGTGTTACCACTCAAGGTTTGTGTGTTAGTCATGAAATTGATGTAATTGCAGAAAAGGGAAACAACTATATTATGGTAGAATGTAAATACCATAATCAGTCAGGAGTTTTCTGCGATGTAAAAATACCGCTATACATTCAGTCAAGATTTTTAGATGTTATTGGGCAATGGAAAAAACAGCCCGAACTAGCAAACAAGTTGTATGCCGGCTGGGTTGCAACAAATACGCGCTTCTCCGAAGATGCTATGAAATATGGCACTTGCGCTGGATTACATTTATTGGGTTGGGATTATCCAATAAAAAACGGATTGAAAGACCTTATTGATACCTACGGTCTATACCCTATCACATGCCTTACATCGCTAACAAAACCGGAAAAAAAACAATTGTTAGACAAAACAATTGTTTTATGTAAGGACCTTAATGACAATCACAATCTACTAGATAACCTTGGAATTAAGCCATTCCGAATAAAGGCTATTTTACAGGAGTGCGCTCAATTGTGCGAACACTTGGCTTTGCGAAAATAAATTTTTTAATATTGTCTTAGTTGTTTTTGCTTTTTACAAGCACACTTACTCGATATACAAAATAAATGCAAATTAAAATTACGGCAGCCACAATGTATCCAAGCGTATCATAGTGCTGCAATGGCGCTGTTTCTGTTTCTTGTTTTACAATAAGTCCCGCAAAAATAGCTGCTATTCCTCCCGCCATTTGTTGTAGCGAAGAGTTAATGCTCATAAAAGCGCCCCTATCTTTCATTTCCGGAATTTGAGTTGCTAATGCTGTTGCAGGAATCATTCTGCTCATAATTCCCATAAACAAAAGCATATTAACTACAACCACCTGCCACAAAGGCATCACAGATATATTGGTATAAACCACCACCATAATAGTTGCCCAAACAGAGCCAATAGCAAACAATTTAAACTTATCTATCTTATCGCTAATTCTTCCAATAATTGGCATGATGATAATAGAAGATATACCTGTAAACATAAAAACTAAGGGCAAATCATGGTGTGTAATTCCGATGTTGTTTACCAAAAAAGCACTGGAAAAAGGCATCAACATAAAACCGCCTATAGACAACATGGCTGTTGCCAAAAACCCAACTTGGTAGGACGAGTTGCTAACAGTATGCCACAAATGCAAGAAAGGGCTTTTGGTAGATTGTAGTTTTAAATGTTCGTTTATTGGTTTTACTTTAATAGCAACTACAATCCCAATTACTGTAGCCAAAATAACAATCATAAAAAAGGTTGCGTGCCAATCCCATTTAGCAGCTAGATACAACCCAATTGGAATTCCAAGAACTTGGCTAGCAGCAAAAGCCATTTGCACAAAACCCATCACACGTCCACGTTGATTGATGGTAAACAAATCTGTAATGATAGCCATACCAACTGCAGAAATTACACCCCCAAAAACTCCTGTAACAATACGCGCTGTTAATAGTTGCCAATAGGTATTGGCCAGCCCACAAAATAACGTACCCAACACAAAACCCGTATAAAAAAACAACAATATTTTCTTTCTATCGTATTTATCGGCAAACCCTGCAGCCAGTATGCCGGACAACCCCGCACTAAAGGCATAAGCAGAAACCACCCAACCAAAGTTTGCTGGCGTCATTTGCAGTGCTTTTATTAAAATATCTCCTAGCGGAGCAAGTATCATAAAATCGAGCACTACAGTAAATTGTAACAATGCTAAAACTACTACAATAAATTTTTGATACCCGGTAAGAGCATCCACGAGAGGCTTTGGTTGTTCCACGTTTTCCTTTTATTTAAACCAACCGGAGTACATTACATAGTTGTTGGCTATCCTGTTTATCTCCCCGTTAATTAATTCTTGATTTATTTCTTTTACTTTTTTTGCAGGCACTCCCGCATAAACCGCCCCAGGCTCAACTACTGTATTTTCAAGCACAACAGAGCCCGCTGCAATAATTGAGTTGCTGCCGACAACTGCATTGTCCATTACAATAGAACCCATTCCAATTAATACATTATCGTGTATGGTGCATCCATGAACGATGGCATTGTGCCCAACGGAAACATTATTGCCTATTGTTGTTGCAGCCTTTTGATAAGTACAATGAATAATTGCCCCGTCTTGAATGTTTACTTTGTTACCCATTCTAATGGCATTCACATCACCCCTAACTACCGCATTAAACCACACACTGCAATCATCTCCCATTTCAATGTCTCCTATTAATGTTGCTGTTTCTGCTAAATAACAATTAGAGCCCATTTTGGGCGAAATGCCTTTTACCTCCTTAATTAGTGCCATAAAAGCTAGTTTTTCTTACAACAACCCGGCAGTTTATCATACGCCTCCATACTCGCTTTGGTATCATCAGCATCGTAACCAACGGCATTTATTGCTTTCCTAATTGCATCTGCGTTGGTTTTGGAAGAATTAAATTTTACAGTAATTACTTTGTCGCTCAAATTTAGTGTCGCTTTACCTACACCATCAACAGCTTTAACGGCTTTCTCTATTTTCTTCTTACACATTTCGCATTGTGCAGAAGTTTTAATTCTTATTTCTTGCTTGCTTTTTTGTGCAAAAGAAACTGTGCTAGCTACTAAAAGCAAACACACAACTAATTTGTTTATCATAATTTTAATTTTGACACAAATGTAGGGTAAAAAACAATAGTGCTGAATGGGCAAACTTATTAATAGTTTTCAGAGAAAAAAGTTAAATAGTCATCCAACTTTTTATTTTTAAACAGTGCCTGAAAGTTATTTGTTGATATAATAAACGAAGAAAATGTATTTTCCTCCAAATCGACAAATAACTCCGCTTCATTTTGGGTAAATGAATAGTAATCTAACGCTTTGTCTTTATCAGCGAATTGCTTTACATACACCAATTGGTTATCGTTATCCAAAAAGGTGGATGTTATTTGCAAATTATCGAGGCTATAATTTGTTGCATTAAAATTAGAAAGTGCCACTTTAAAATTTGCAACATTCCCTTTATTGTTTTTTACCACTAAAACCCAGTAATGAGATGCGCTTTCCTCCAAAACGTAGGCTGCATTTACATTTAGCGTACTATCCAGCTTAATTGGTTTATTTAGTGTATCTCCACTTGCTGTTGCTCTTTTCTGGCTGATATAATCCAACAACTCTTGCGCTTTCGCTTTTACCTCTAACTCTTTGGGGTTCCTAACAATTACAGCCGTTAGCGCCATTTCAAACGATTTTAAATCCTTTGTTCTGCCTATTGCCATTGCCTTTAACAAATCGAACTTTGGCATAAGTGCATTTTTAAAATAGGCAGTATCGGCATAATCGCACCTACTTATAACTGCTGCATAATTTCCGGAATTGTACATATCAAATGTTTCGCTGTAGTAGCGCTCAATAATATTTTTGTTTGCATTAGCCGTTTTAGCATAATCCGGATTTTTAATGATACGCGCGTATTCAGAATCCGAATAATTTGTAAGAATCAGGTTTTTATAATAGTTGGCTCGATCGCTATTATTTACAGCCAAGTTTAACCGATACAATTGGTAATAAGAAGACAGCTCGTACTTGTTTTTAGGATAACGTTTGATGAGCTCTTCAAACATTTCAATTGACTTTTTATTGTTCAACAATTCTTCTTTATAAATGGCTCCTGCGTTATTAAAAGCCTCTACAATCTTTTTGTTAGAAGCATCCATTTTCTCTGCAGTTAGCGGAATATCTTTCAAATAATACTCCTTCGACTTCAATTCTTTTTTTGTAGAAACAACATTTGCGGTTGGAGCTGTTGCATTTTCAGAAGAATTCCCGGATGCTTGGTCTCCGCCAAAATCGGATGATTCTTTATTAGACCTTCGCCAATTGTCTTCTAATTTTCTATTTCCCCATTTTTTTGAAAATTCGCCTAATCCTAAATTTACAGTTATCGGATTGTAAAAATACCACATTCCATTACCACCCAATGTTGGATTTGTGCTTGTGTTGGTGGCATTGGAATTCAAGTTCAATAATTGATTACTAAGTTCGCTAGCCATTTTTTCTTGCTCTTCTTGTCTTTTTTTCTCGTCCTCCTGCACTTTTGCAATTATTTTGGCAATTACGGCATTACGGTCCAGTTCGCTCATTTTTGCTAACTTTTGTAAACTATCTTCCAATAAAATAGTTTGCAAATTGGCAATCAAACTATTCAAACTTTTTTTCTTACTTACAATAAAATCATAATTAGGATAATCTTTCTCTAAGAAAACCACAGTACTATCGTAATACTTATCGGCTTTGGCATAATCAGGTTTTTCAAAATGAATATCGGCCAATTTTAAAAACGAAAATGCTTTTTGATTGTTGTTAGACACACTAACTCTAACCGATTTTTGCAAATAGTCTATTGCTCCCGGCAAGTTGTTTTCTTTTTCTTCAATACCTGCCATGGCATAATAAATTTGGTCTAGGTATTCTTTGTTCTTGGGGTCTTTAGCCATTTTAGACAACACATTCTTTATGTGTTTGCCATCTTTGCTATCTGCATCATACAACTTTGCACGGTGTATTTTGGCAGCAAACAACATATCGTACGGAGGGTTTTGCTTTATTACATAATCATAGTACTGTGCAGCTTTCTTATTATCCTCTAACTTTTCATATAACTGTGCCAACACAAAGGCATACCTAGATTTTGTTTTTTTTCCGTGCGACAAAATTATAGCCTTGGTTAGTTGTTGAGCTGCATCGGCATACATACCGCGCTTAATCATATAATCTGCCGTAAGTGCAGAAAATTCTCCTTGCCATTTTTTGGGGAAATTTTTATCTGCGTTTATATAATCAATTACTTGTTGAGACATGGAAACGCTTGCCATCTCATTATACGTGCGAATAAGCCACAACATAGCTTGGTAACGAGTAGGGCTTTTGACATATACTTTTGAAACATAATCAAACACCTCTATCGCAGAAAAAAAGTCTCGCTTGTAAAAATAAGCTTTCCCAATAACCATGTAGTTCTCGTCAATCCAACGCACAGCCCCTGGAATTTCTTTGCCCTTTTTATCTGTTATAGCATGGCGCTGTATAACAGTAGAGGATTTCTTAATGGCTCTATCCATCTCTGAATAAATGCTTTTCGACTCCTCTTCGTTGGGATGAATAAAAATGGGCAACAACCTGTTGTAATTGTCCTTATGCGATTGCTCAATTTTAAAAACACCGTCTTTTATGCTTTCTTCTGCCCAATACTGCCCATTGTAATGCGAAGTAAGATTATGGTACTGTCTATTTACAAATTTGTTCTTTTTAGTAGAACACGATACAACTAAACAAATAGGTATATAAACTAGAAGATATTTTATGAGGCTTTTAAGCACTATTGTCTAAATTACAGATAATTAACAAAAATTATCAAAATTTATTGTTTAACCAAAGAATTTATGTGCTTTGAGTATATTTGCCAGACTATAGAAAATGGCGGAAATACCTAAAAAGAAAAAAATACTTACCAAGCTTAAAAACAAGTATAGGCTTGTGGTGCTCAACGATAGCACTTTTGAAGAAAATTTTTCTTTAAAACTAACCCCGCTAAACCTATTTACGTTAGTAGGAATTGTTAGTATTGCTTTGATTGCGCTGGTGATAAGTTTAGTGGCGTTTACCCCACTGCGCGAATACATACCCGGATACGCAGATGTAAATACCCGCAAAGAATTAATGGCTATCTTATTTAAAGTCGATTCGCTTGAAAACGAGTTAGACTTGAAGAGTAAATACATTACCAACATCAACAATATTGTAACGGGTAATTTATCAGAAGAAAAAGGCTCCGCTCCGGGTTCGGATAGCACCCAAAAGTATCAACAGGTAAACACACAACCGTCAGAAAAGGATTTGGAGTTAAGGCAAGAAATTGAATCGCAAGATCAATATTCGCTGCAAACAGCAGATAATACCGGCAAAAACATGCTTAGTAGCGTTTTCTTCTTTACTCCGCTCAATGGCCTTGTTTCGGCATCTTTCGATATAAAAGAAAACCATTTGGGAGTTGATATTTTAGCTAAAGAAAATGAAGCCATAAAAGCAGCACTAGACGGAACCGTAATAAGTGCCGATTGGACTTTGGAATCCGGTTATACAATTTACATACAACATGCCAACAACTTAATTTCTGTATATAAACACAACTCTGCTCTTTTAAAAAAAGCTGGCGAATTTATTAAAGCAGGTGAAGTTGTTGCTATTGTTGGTAATTCGGGCGAACTAACCTCCGGGCCTCACTTACATTTTGAACTGTGGTTAAACGGAAATCCAATTAATCCGCAGGACTACATGGTATTTTAACCCTATGAAGAAGAAAAAAGAAAGAAGACACATTGCTATTTTAGGATGCACCGGAAGTATTGGCACACAAGCACTACAAGTGGTTGACCAACACCCCGACAAATTTGTGGTGGAAGTTTTAACAGCAGGAAGCAATGCTGATTTATTAATTGAGCAGGCAATAAAATACAAGCCCAATGCGGTTGTAATTGTTGACGAAAAAAAATACACCCACGTAAAAAATATCCTAAAACCCTATGATATTAAGGTGTTTGCGGGAATAAATTCTGTTGCGCAAATAGTGGAAATGGCTAGCATAGATGTTGTATTGGCTTCCATTGTTGGTTATGCTGGGTTACAATCTACCATTGCTGCTATTAATGCAGGAAAAACAATTGCCTTGGCAAATAAAGAAACGTTGGTTGTAGCAGGCGAATTGGTAACAAAACTTGCTAAAGAAAAGGGCGTGAACATTTATCCGGTAGATTCCGAGCACTCTGCCATATTTCAATGTTTGGTGGGCGAATTTCACAATCCAATTGAAAAAATATATTTAACCGCATCCGGAGGGCCATTCCGAGGAAAAGATAAATCGTTTGTAGAAAAAGCTACTAAAGAACAAGCGCTAAAACACCCTAATTGGACGATGGGAGCCAAAATAACTATTGACTCTGCATCACTTATGAACAAAGGATTAGAGGTTATTGAAGCAAAGTGGTTGTTTAATTTAAAACCCGAACAAATAGATGTTATTGTACACCCTCAATCCATTATTCATTCGTTGGTTCAATTTACCGATGGCTCTATGAAAGCCCAACTAGGGCTGCCGGATATGCGCTTGCCTATTCAGTTTGCGCTGGGATATCCCAATAGGCTGACAAATAATTTTACACGATTTAATTTTTTAGATTATCCACAACTAACCTTTGAAAAGCCAGACACCAAAACATTTAGAAATTTATCATTGGCCTACGAAGCAATGAAAAAAGGTGGAAACTCTGCTTGTGTTCTAAATGCCGCTAACGAGGTGGTAGTAGATGCATTCTTGCACGACAAAATTTCTTTTCTAAAAATGAGTACCGTAATTGAAAAGTGCATGGAAAAAGCTCAATTTGTAAGGGAACCTTCGTATGATGATTATGTAAACAGCGACAAAGAAGCTAGAATAAAAGCAGAAGAATTAATTTAAAAAACACTGCCATTATTTTATTTCACACTTCTCATCTACTATATTTACGTTTATTAATTCCAAGTACATGAAAAAAATTTATTCGCTTTTAACAATACTTTCAATTGCACTTTTTACCAACGCTAATCCAATCCTTGTTGCGCCAAGCAATACGGTATGTTTGGGTGCGGTGGTTTCATTAACCATAGCAGGAGCAACTGACCAATGCTACAGCTGGGATATGGGAAATGGGGTAAATTTTACGACTAGTAAAAACGACACAACTTACACCTATGGTTGGGCAGGAACTTTTTATGTACAAGTTTGGGGAGGTCCGGCAAGCTGTACTGGTTATACAAATCAATACAATACATCCATAACAGTAGTAGACACATCCATGGGCATCACGACAGGTATATATAGCCCAATATGCCCATATACAATGGTAAAGTGTACTACCTACTATTCCGCCACAAAATACAGGTGGTACTTTGGTGATGGAGACAGCGCAATAACCTACAACCTTTTAGATAACCCAGAGCATTATTATACTAGCCCCGGAAATAAAACAATAACCCTTCTTGCAGAAAGGCCTTGCGGTATCTTTACAAGCACTACTCAGGTTAATATAACAGATACAATACACCCCATAATGTATCAATGGGATGCCAACATAAACACATCCGATAGCGCTATATGCCCAGGCGCATACGCTAATTTTAACTTCAATAGGCTCAGTTCAAACTACGAAGTAGTTACGTGCCATTTTGGAGATGGTACAAGTATGCAAATATTTAACATAAGCGAACAACACTCCTACTCAACACTTGGCTGGTATTATCCTTTTGTTGTAGTTACCAACTCATGTGGGAATAGCGATACACTACATTTGTCTCCAATTCATGTTACTAATGGGGTAACATCACTTCCTACAGTTTCGCCTATAGACTACTCAACATCTCTTAGCGGTAGCGACTCTATTTGTATTAACACTCCTGTATATTTCTACCTATCTAAATACAACTACCCCAATCATTACTTTACTTGGCAGTTTGGAGATGGCAACACAGCACCTGATACATCATATAGCATTCCACACAGCTACAACGGAGGCTCATTATACACTCCAACTCTTACCATTTTCAATTTTTGTGGAGCTAGCCAAAGCTACACCCTTACACCTATAAAGGTAAGTACAAACAAGCAGGTAAATATAACATCTACCAGCAGCATATATATGGTGGCAAACAATTATCCATTACAAAACAACGACACCCTTTGCCCTAAAACACCTATTAATTTTGAAGTATATGGGTACCCGGAATACACGTTTTTATGGAATTTTGGCGATGGAGGACAGCTACCCGGAGCTCAAGTTCAATACTCGTATTTGTTTACAGGAACATACCCCGTATCTGTTACTGCAACCAACGGCTGTGGAGATTCCGAAACATATTCTCCTTCGCCTAATGATATGGTACATATTGGTAACGGAAGAAAATCGGATTACAACATATATGCTTCCCTAGACACGATTTGCCGCGGTGATAGTATAGAGTTTAGTTTTTATTTAAATAACATACAACAAGCCAATAAATTTACATGGGACTTTGGAGACGGCTCTCCGCAAAGCTTAGAACACACGATAAAACATACCTACACAGCAACCGGCAATTATACAGTAACATTATTCACTGAAAATGCCTGCAATACAAAAGATACAGCTTATTATAGTATTGCTGCAGTTGGTAACAAAAAATCAGAAGCAATATTTACTGTGCAACCCAATGACGATGCTATTGTTAACTCCTGCCTAGGAGACTCTCTTCACTTTTTACCCAATAATATTTCGTACCCAAATTATTACTGGACATTTGGAGATGGAACTACCTCTACTAGCTCTAACCCTAAACACGTATACACTAACTACGGAAGCTATGAATACGATATTTATTTGATTATTACCAATAATTGTGGAATATCAGATACTGCCAATTACTACGATTTATACAATCAAAATGTAACTGTACATCCTACTCCCACAGTATATGCAGGCAAAGACACTATTATTAAAATCGGCACATCCATTCAATTAAATGGAGCTGCAAGCGGACAAATAGGACAATACAATTACGGGTACAGACTGTATAACTGGACTTCTTCATTGGGAGATTCAATCCCTAACAATACCTCCCCTAACACGTTAGTAACACCATCCGTAAGTACCACTTATTACTTAGAAGTAACCAATGTAGAATTAGGCTCCGGATTTAACACATCATGCCCTGTGATAGACTCCATGAGGGTTACCGTAGTCTCAAACTTCTCCGGTCACATATTTAAAAACAACGGTTTAGATACCGTGAAATCGGGAGTTGTGTTTTTATTCAAATACGACCTTACAAATAATGTAGCTATGGATTTAGTTGACACTACAACTATTGATAGCAAAGGCGAATACAGCTTTCAAAATGTACCAATAGATAAATATTTACTGCTTGCAGCACCTACCACCAGCACGGTTTACCCAATGGCAGTAAACACCTATTATGGCGACACTATGTTCTGGACGGGAGCGCAAATATATCATCATGTTGGATTCGATTCGTTAATTGATATTACATGCAAAGTACTGCAAGACCCATGCCCTGCATCGTCTTGCCCGGGTAGAATTGAGGGATTTGTTTTAGAAGGCAACGCTTACGGAAAAATGATGGGGCCGGGAAGTCCAATTGGCGGGGCTCCAACAAACCTATCTAAAAAGCCCGGTGGAGCCATTGTAGTAAGCACAACCAGCGATACCACACAAGGACCTAATGAGGGAAAATTTATATTCGAAAAACTTCCCTTTGGGGTGTATGGTATTCATGTAGATATTGCAGGAATGCCTATTGATGTGTCTATGAGTGGTACTACATTTACTATATCCCCAAGCGATACCAACATTACGAATGTTAACGTGTATTTAGACTCTAACTTAATATACATGAACTTAGGAACCAGTGTTTCTTCTAGTACAGTGAGCGAGAATAGAGTTACCGTTTATCCCAACCCTGCAAAGGAATACATTACAATTGAGTACACGGCAACAGAGCAAGAGGCTAATGAAACTAAAAGAATACAATTGGTTGATGTAATGGGCAGAGAGCAATTTTCTACCGCTCCATTTATTACAACAAAGGGTGTTAACAAAATTACATTTGGAGTAAACACGCTTCCTAACGGAATTTATTTCTTGTATTGGAACAATACTGCCAATCCAGGAAACAAAACAATTATCTCTAAAGTTTCAATAGTTAAGTAGCGCAGAGCTCTTGCACAATTTTAATACAAAAATCTTTCTCATTAAATATTCAGTCGAATTTTATTCTGAATATATCGAAATATGAAAAGTTAAATTTTGTAAGAACACGATTGAATATTTATGTGTGTATAAGCCTGCGAGCTTTAAATACAATCGAATGAGCGCTAGTAAACAAATCGATTGCGATTACCCCATTCTTGGTTATATTTGCACAAGTGAAAACGCCTAATATTAATAAAAAAAACAATTCTCTTTTAAGAGCGAGTTTACCCGTTTTACTCTTTCTGTTTAGCCTTTCGAACTCTTCTTCTCAGATTTATAATTTTGAAAAGTATTCGATAGAAAACAAGCTACCCCAAAACTATGGGATTGCAATGGCGGAAGACCCAAAGGGATTTATATGGATTGGGACAGCAGATGGTCTTCTTAAATTAGGTGGAAATTACTCTGAAGTATATACTCGAAAAAATGGATTAGCCACAAATTTTATATCTACCCTTAACATAATAGACAGTGTACTTTTTATTGGCCATCAGTCTGGGGAAATAAGTTGTTTAAATATTAATAATGGTCAAATTGAATCTACAATCAAACATCCAGATATAATAACAAGAATTAATAGCATCATCAAAAGAAACAAATCAGAATTACTCATAGCAACAAACGAAAATGGATTATGGAGTTTGAATATATTCAACAATTCTCTTAAAAAAATAAAACTTAAAAACAGTATAAAAAACATTTCTTCTTTATTACTCGACAGCAACAGAAATATAATTTTAGGTAGCTTTGGGGGGTTATTTGTCTATTCTAGCGACTTCACAAAGATTTTTTATTCAGATTTAACTCTATCTGTATTTGGCTTGATTAAATCAAAAGATAATTATGTAGTAGCCACAACCAATAGTCTTTTGAGATTGAAAACAATAGAGGAAAAAATGTTTTTGAATCTAATTTTCATCCCAGATTATAATACAATAACCTCCATTTTGGAAACTCAAAAAGGAGAAATTATAGCAGGTGCAAATAATGGGGATATATATATTGTAAGCTTAAAGACAAATAAGCACAAGAAAACACTTTCAGAAAAAAATGGTTTACTAGGGTCGCAAATCTTATCCCTCCTCGAAGACAAAGAAGGCAACATCTGGATTGGCTCCCTAAATGGTGTTTGTAAAATAAATGCTGCACAACAAAAATTTGAGTTGCATAATTTTTCTACTATTAAAAATGTTTTGAAAAACAGTTGGTCTGTTATACAAACTGCCGATAAAAAAATATGGACATGCACAGATAACGGGCTTATAGAGATTTCTGAAAACAGCAACGCTCCTGTTTCATATAAACACTACTACGATTTAAAAGAGTTTAAACAAACAACCCTAATGGCATCTGCCATTGATAAAAACGGGAAACTATGGGTTGGTGGGAACAATGGAACACTCTCTTATTTTAATAGCACAAAAAATAAATTTGAAAAAGTTGGTTCGTTTACTAAAACTATTAGCACTATTTGCGTAACCGCTGAAAACAACTTAGTAATAGGCAGTTGGGGAGGTGGTGCTTTTTTGTTCAACACACTAACCAATAAAGTTGATACCTTAAATTCAAAATACGGTATCGACAACTTAATGGTAAACAAAGTGTTTATCGACTCAAAGAAAAACACCTGGATTGGAACACAAGGTGGCTTGTTAAAGATAGACGGCAAAGGTTATACTCGTTTTAATAGAACTACCAATCTAGAACACGACAACATCAACTCCATCTGCGAAGACAAAGTAGGCAATATATGGATTGGCACACAAAGTGGTGGTATATATAAATACAACGGACATAAATTTATTTCCTTTACAACAGCAGATGGACTTACCTCTGATGACGCCTATTTTGTGCTTTGTGATAAAAACAACAACATTTGGATTGGCAGCAGCAAAGGTGTTGACAAATACGACCAAGTTGCTAATACATTTAAACATTACGGAAAAGCAGAGGGTTTTATGGGCATAGAAACCAACCTAAATGCTGCTTACGAAGACTCCGAAGGACACTTGTGGTTTGGTACCGTAAACGGAGTAATGAAATATTATCCGGAGAAAGATGTTCCAAATCCGTACGAACCCAGAACGTATATTACAGATGTTACTTTAGGCGATTCAACAAAGACAACACAAACTGAATTTTCGTACTCACAAAACAATATTACGTTCAATTACATCGGCATTAGTTTAACCGACCCCAAAAAGGTGCTTTACCAATGGAAACTAGAAGGCTCTGAAAATGAGAATTGGTCAATGCCAACAAAAGACATAAAAAAAACGTTCGATTACCTTGCTCCCGGAGAATACACTTTTTTAGTAAAGGCTTGTAATGCCGATGGTATTTGGAATAAAGAACCTGCAAAGTTTCATTTTATTATCACTCCACCATTCTACAAGCGCTCTTGGTTTTTACTTTTAGTAGCTACTTGCATAGGCATCAGCATTTTTTTATTTATTCGCTACCGTACTTATCGACTTCAAAAAAAATCAGAGATACTCGAAAAGCAAGTAAAAGAGCGCACCACAGAGGTGGTAGAACAGAAAAAAGTAATTGAGCAAAAAAATAAAGACATTACCGATAGTATTTCGTACGCAAAAAAAATTCAAGAAGCGATACTTCCTTTAACATACGATATTGGCAGAGCTTACAAAGATTTTTTTATTTACTATCGCCCAAAAGATATTGTAAGTGGGGATTTCTATTGGTTCACAAAAAAAGAAAACTTTTCATTTATAGCTATGGTAGATTGCACCGGACATGGCGTTCCCGGAGCATTCGTTTCTATGGTGGGTAACTCTTCGTTAAATCAAATTGTAAACGAAAAGAAAATATACGAACCATCGCAAATGCTTAAAGAGTTGGACAATTTGGTAACCAGCACATTAAAACAAAGTGTACTAACCTCCGAAACACGCGATGGAATGGACATTGCGCTGTGCAGAATAAATCACATAACAAACGAACTTACATTTGCAGGCGCTAACAGACCATTGTATTACCTTAAAAATAACGAGCTGATAAAAATAAAAGGCAACAGCAACGCTATTGGTGGTTTTTATGATGAATCGAAAGCATTTACCAGTCACACCATTCAGATAAATAAAAACGACAGTTTCTACCTTTTTTCAGATGGTTATGCCGACCAATTTGGCGGACCTAAAGACAAAAAATTTATGACCAAAAATTTAGAAAAATTACTACTTTCAATACAACATCTACCCATGAAAGAGCAAGAATTTGCAGTTAAAACAGAGTTAGAAAGCTGGCAAGGCGCAAACGAAGCTGTGGACGATGTGTTGGTAATGGGCATAAAGGTGATTTAACTCAAAGGATTGACGGTATTCATTTATTGATAATTCTTCTCAAATTGTATATATTACACACCCCTAGCCCCTCTCAAGAGGGGAATTGTTTTGAACTATTTAAAAATAATTTATAAATAAGAAATATGCGAAAACTAGTATTACTCTATCTACTTTGTGCAAGTATCCAAATTTCGTTTGCACAAACAGCGCCTAAAACATATACCTACAGCTCTGTTCCAAACGACCCCCTAAATGTCCGAATTTACCAATTGCAGAACGGGCTTACGGTGTACATGAGTATTTACAAAGCCGAGCCTCGTATTCAAACAGCTATTGCTGTGCGTGCAGGAAGTAAAAACGACCCTAAAGATGCAACAGGATTGGCGCACTATTTAGAGCATATGCTTTTTAAAGGAACCAGTCAATTTGGAACAAAAGATTATGCAACTGAAAAAAAATATCTAGATGAAATAGAAAAAACATTTGAGGTATATAGAAAAACTACTGACGAAAAAAAACGTAAAGCCATCTACCGCACAATTGATAGCCTATCCGGCATTGCTGCTAAATACGCTATTGCAAACGAATACGATAAAATGACTGCCGCCATTGGCGGTCAAGGAGACAACGCCTACACATGGGTTGAACAAACGGTTTATATAACCGACATCCCATCAAATCAACTAAACAACTGGCTTGCTATTCAAGCAGAAAGATTTAGACAGCCCGTTCTGCGCATCTTTCACACTGAGCTAGAAGCAGTGTATGAAGAAAAAAACATTGGAATGGATAATGACGGAAACCAAGCATTTGAAGCTTTGTTGGAAGGATTGTGGCAAAAACACACCTACGGAACACAAACAACCATAGGCACTGTAGAACATCTTAAAAATCCATCCATAACAGAAATTAAAAAATACTACAACACACACTACGTGCCTAACAATATGGCAATCTGCCTTTCGGGCGATATTGATCCGGACAAAACAATTCGTTTAATTGATGAGAAATTTGGCTCGTATGCACCAAAGCCTGTACCTAGTTTTACATTCTCACCCGAAGATGAAATAAAGGCACCAATCGTAAAAACTGTTTATGGCCCTAATGCCGAAAACATAATGCTTGGCTACAGAATTGCCGGAGGAGCAGGAACAACGGATGCAGACCTAGCGTTACTAGTATCCAAAATATTAAGCAATGATGCAGCAGGATTAATCGATTTGAACTTAAATCAAAAACAAAAACTATTGGGTGGAAACTGTATGCCAATGGTAATGAAAGATTACTCTTGCATGATACTAGGTGGGAGTCCAAAAGAAGGACAAACATTAGATCAAGTAAAGGAGCTGCTTTTAGAACAAATTGAAAAACTAAAAAAGGGAGAATTCCCTGATTGGCTTCCAAACGCTATTGTAAACAACTTGAAGGCCGAAGAAATGGACAAAGTAAGAAGCAACATGGTTCGTACAGAAGCCATGGTAAACTCTTTTGTAACCCACACCAATTGGGCGCAAGAAGTAAATACGTATGATAGATTAGAGAAAATTACTAAACAGCAAATAATGGATTTTACTAAAAAATATTTTAGCAATAACTATGTAGCTGTTTACAAAAAAACTGGAGAAAGTAAAAACAACGAAAAGGTTGTAAAGCCTCAAATTACACCGGTTGAGGTAAACAGAAACGATCAATCTCCTTTTGTTAAAACTATTTTAAGCGCTTCTATAGAAACTATACAACCCGAATTTGTTGACTTTAAAAAAGAAATAAAAAAATCTTCGCTCAATACACTAGAGGTTTTGTCGTGTAAAAACACAGAGAATGATTTATTTTCTCTCTCCTACCGAATTCCAATGGGACAGATGCACGACAAGCGATTGCCAATTGCAGCAGGATATTTTTCTTATCTAGGTACAACTAAATATACTGCAGAGCAACTACAAGAAGAGTTTTATAAAATTGCGTGCACTTATAACATGGCTTGTACAGAGGATGAGGTAATCATTTCGGTAAGTGGACTAAACAAGTATTTTGAGAAAGCACTAACATTGTTTGAAACAACGCTGAATGACTGTAAGCCGGACAAAGAAGCACTTGACAACTTGGTGCTTGACTTACTAAAAGTGCGTGAAGACAATAAGCTTGACAAAGGATTTATTGCACAAAATGCACTTCGCAGCTATGGTGTATATGGTCCAAAATCCCCATTTACAAATATTCTATCTGAAGAAGAACTAAAAAAGCTTGATGCTGTAGAACTTACAACACTAATAAAAAATCTAACTTCGTACAAACACACCATTAGCTATTTCGGTCCTTCAGAAGAAAACATTTTTCTTCCTGTTGTAACCAAAATACACGGCACCACCGCTCAAAAAAAGGATGCTCCAGCCCCAACAGTTGCGTTTACAGAAAAGCCTAGCGAAAAAGAAGTTTTCGTGATTGATTATGACATGAAACAAGCAGAGATTGTTTTTCTAAATAGAGACTTAAAATTCTCTAAAGAAAATATTCCTGCTATTTCTATGTTTAATGAATATTACGGTGCAGGCATGTCGTCTATTGTTTTTCAAGAAATAAGAGAATCTAAAGCGCTTGCTTACTCAGCAGGAGCAAGATATACCATGCCAAGAGAGTTGGATAAACACCATTATGTTTCGGCACGCCTAGGAACACAGGCAGATAAGCTTCCAGAGGCAATGTCGTCTATGATGGAATTACTTACCAATATGACTGAAGCAGAAAATACATTCAGCGCGTCTAAAGAATCTATTTTACAACAAATTCGAACCAACAGAATGCCGCGCCAGAGTATTATTCCAAACTATTTGGCTGCAAAAAAATTAGGGTACGAGTACGATATAAACAAGGATATATATGCCGCTTTACCGGCATTAAACTTGCAAACCACAAAAGAATTTTTTAACCAACACATAAAAGGTAAAAATTATACCATTCTGGTTTTAGGGAAAAAAGATCTTTTAGATATTAAAACACTTGAGAAATACGGAAAGGTTAACTACCTAACACTTAAAGATATTTTTGGGTACTAAAATAACTGAAATTAAAAAAGAGCACGAGTGAAATTTTAAAATCACTCGTGCTCTTTTTTTTATTAATTCGACAGGCTGGACAGTGCTTTATCTAAGCGTTTCAAGACTTCTTCTTTACCTAGCAATTCCATCATCTCAAACAATGCAGGACCACCGGCTGCGCCACTAATACACACTCTAAATAATTGCATTACTTGTCCCGGCCCAACACCAACCTTTTCGGCTACTTGTTTAAATAATTGTTCTGTTGCTACTGCAGAAAAGCCTGTTAATGATGCATAGGCTGTTCTCATTTCGCCCACAAATCCTATTGTTTGGGGAGTCGCTCTTTTCTTAACAACTTCGGCATCGTATTGCGCAGGCAACATAAAAAAGTAACTACCAAAATCCCAAAACTCAGAAACAAAATGTGACTTTTCCTTTACCAACCTACATACTTGTTCTACAAAATGTTTGTTGTTGCTCAATTGCTCTGCCTTAGGTTGTTCCTCTGCAGGAATTGTTTTTATCTTTTCTTTTAAAATTGGAAGAAACAATGCTGCTAATTCAGCATCCGATTGCATTCGCAAATATTGCTGATTAAACCATTTGGTTTTATCTGGATCAAACTTCGCACCCGCTTTGTTTACTCGCTCTAATGAAAATGCATCACACAATTCTTGCATAGAAAAAATTTCTTGCGTAGTGCCCGGATTCCATCCAATTAGTGCAAGCATATTCGCAAATGCTTGAGGAAAATAACCAATCTCTCTGTAACCTACATAATGTTCATCGGTTGACTTATCGTGCCAATTAAGCGGAAACATTGGCAATCCGGACTTATCTCTTTTAGAAAGTTTTCCTTTCCCATCAGGCTTCAAAATAAGCGGTAAATGGGCGTATTGAGGCATTACATCTTCTAATCCTAAATAACGATAAATAAGAATATGCGCAGGCGCGGAAGGCAACCATTCCTCCCCACGAATAGCGTGAGAAATTTTCATTTCATAATCATCTACAATGTGCGCCAAATGGTAGGTTGGCATACCATCAGATTTTAATAATACCTTATCATCTACCTGTGCCGAATTAACAACCACCCATCCACGAATGATATCGTGAAAACGAATTTCTTCGCTGCGGGGCACTTTTAAGCGCACTACATAAGGAGTTCCGGCATCTAATAGTTTTTTAGTTTCGTCCTCGGATAATGTCAACGAATTTTTCATGGTTTGCCTGCTTACCGCATTGTATTGCGGAGCAGCTACCTTAGCCGCTTCCAAGCGTTTGCGCATTGCATCTAACTCCTCGGCTGTATCAAATGCATAATAAGCATGACCACTTGCAATTAGCTGATCTGCATATTTTTTATAGACTCCCAATTCTTTTCGCTCCGACTGACGGTAAGGAGCATAAGGCCCTCCAACGCTTACTCCTTCGTCAATTTTAATTCCTGTCCAAGTAAGAGCTGCAACTATATATTCCTCCGCGCCTTCTACATAGCGGGTTTGATCGGTATCTTCGATACGAAGTAGAAAATCGCCTCCGTGTTTTTTTGCAAATAAATAATTAAACAACGCAGTGCGCACACCACCCATGTGTAAACCACCTGTTGGGCTTGGTGCAAAACGAACACGAACTCTTCTGTTTTCCATAGTAATTTAAAATGAAAGTAAATGTATAATTTTAAAGGGATATCCCCTAAACACCCAACACAGATTGCACTAGACCTATATCATCAAACGTTGCCGGCTTTTTGTTTATAACTACTCGGTGTTCCTTTAGCGCATTGGCTGTTGCATCACCCATAGCAATTACTTTTTGATTTTCTTTTATTTTGTGTTTTTCGAAAAAGGCTTCTACATTGGAAGGGCTTGTAAATACAAGGATATCCGCATTTGGGATTTCTTCTTCGTTTCGTTTAATACTTTCGTACACAATCAAATCAATAGCTTGTCCGGGTTTGGTAAATTGTTTTTGTATTGTTTTAAAACTTCCCTTTGCTTGTGGGAATAGTACTTTTCTGCTGCCTACCAACGCAGCAAATTGTTTGCCGGTTAAACGTGTATCTGTTGAATAGCCAATAAATTCAGCACGTTTACCGTATTTTTTTAATTCATCTCCCGTACCTTTGCCTACTACAGCATATCGTACATCCGATGCCAATTGAGGCTTTTGGTCAAAAAAATATTTTACGGCATTTTTGCTAGAGAAAAATATCCATTCAGTAGGTGGTGTAGGACGAAGAGGGATTTTTTTAATATCAATCAATGCTCGCCCCTGCACCGTAAATCCTTTTGCTGACAAGGATTTATAGAACAATCCTTTTTCGTTAACATCTCTTGTAATAAAAACGGAAACCGGTTTTATGGATTTTATTTTATCCATAAAACGATCCGAAAAATTCTCTCGCTTCTTAGATTCGTAATAATAATAAGCCGGTGTTGCGTCCCATGTTTTTGAATGCGCTACTCGTACGCAGTATATAAGCTCTTCGTGTTCATTCTCGAATTTTTCAGCAAAAATTCCTAAAGGAATTTGGCACCCACCGTCAAACAAGGCCAGCAATTCTCGCTCTATACTCACAATATCTTCTACTTCTGGTTCGTTAATTTTATTCCGAACAATAGCAATAAGATCTTTATCATTGCTTCTGGTTTGCAAGGCCAACACACCTTGCGCAGCTGCGGGAATATACTCTTTAGGCGAAAGCTCTTCTACCCACACATCGGTTAAATCAATATTCAATCGCTCTATGCCTGCAGCAGCAAGAAGTATGGCATCGTATTTTTTTTCTCTTAATTTTTGAATGCGTGTTGGAACATTTCCTCTTAAATCCTCAATCTTACAGTCACCCCTAAATGCAAGCAATTGCGACTTTCTTCTAGATGATGAAGTGCCAACAACGGCTTCTTTTTTTAAATTGAATTTTTGTTTTTCATCAACCGCCTCCTTGTTGATTAATAATAAATCAGCGGGATTTTCTCGGTATGAATACCCAACAATAGAAAGCCCTTTAGGCGATGCGGTTGGTAAATCTTTGCATGAATGAACCGCTAAATCAATCTCATTGTTCAATAAGGCATCTTCCAGTTCTTTGGTAAAAAAACCCTTTCCTTCGATTTTATCAAATGATAAGTCTTGAATTTTATCACCTTTGGTTTTAATGATTTTAATTTCTGCGATTACACCGGCCTCTTCTAGCTTCTTCAAAATAAAATTGGCCTGCCACAACGCTAAATCACTACCTCTTGAACCTATGATTATTTTGGGAGCTTTCATTTAATGTATCGGGTGCAGATAAATACTATTTATTGGCCTGTATCTCTTCTAAGATAATCTCTCTAGCCATTTTCATTGGAACGCTGATGTATTTTTTTTCAAAATAATTCAACACCTTATCAAGGGTTTCTTTCGACTTTTCGTCTAGTTGTTCAATATCTTTTGCAAAAACTTCGTTGAGTGCCGTCTCTTTTATTTCCTTTACTTTTTGAGGCACAAAACCCATAGCTCTTTCTACTCTTCTGGCACGATAGCCTTCTTTAAAGGCGGCAATATTATTTTCTATAATCTGTTCGCACGATTTCAATTCACTTACGCGCTCTTGTAGATTCTTTTCTGCAATGTCTTTTAATTCGGCTATAGAAATATAATTTGTTGGGAACGCTTTAACCACAGC
Organism: Bacteroidota bacterium; assembly: GCA_017303975.1. Classification (NCBI taxonomy): domain Bacteria; kingdom Pseudomonadati; phylum Bacteroidota; species Bacteroidota bacterium. The sequence goes on along the minus strand of JAFLBG010000004.1, from coordinate 96,933 downwards.
GTCTTCTACATTGTGCGGCATTGCCAAATCAACAATTACTTTTTTGCCGGTTTCGTTTGCTACTAAAGTGGTGTATAGCTCGGGAGTAATAATTGCTTGCGTAGCTCCTGTACATACTACCAATACATCAAATCCGGTAGTGTGATTTTTTAAATCGGAAAGGGCAAACGCTTTTCCGCTCAAATCAGTTGCTAAATTCTCTGCGTTGGCAAGGGTTCTATTATAAACTGTAAAATTTTTGAAGCCATGCTTTTTTAAATACTGCGCCATAGCTGTATTTGTAACACCACTGCCAATAATTAATATGCGTGAATCCAATTTGCAGTTCAGTTCGCGCAATTTACGATACGCTAGAGACACCACAGATACCGGGTTTCTAGCAATGTTTGTTTTGGTGTAAACTTCTTTTGCGTTCTCAATTGTTTTTTGAACAACCAACCGAATCGAATCACCTGTCAATCCCATCTTTTTGCATTGTTCGTATGCACTTCGCACTTGCGTAATTATTTCACGCTCTCCCACCACCAACGAATCTAAGGAAGATGCTACCGAAAATAAATGCCTAAGAGCATCCTCGTTTTCTAAGCACAACGCCAACTTGCTCAATTTTGCTTGCGTGTGCGCATCAAGGTTCTCGTAAAAAGTAGAAATGAATTTTTTTACAAACGAAGCTGTTAACTCTTCTTCTGTAGAAAACAAAAATTCGACCCGATTACAGGTTGAAATAAACAATAATTCATCCAATTGAAGAGATACTTTCAATTGCGTAAGTTTTTCTTGCGCTTCGGTATCTTCAATATGCAACTTTCCAAGTTCTTCGCCCGGATAGTTTTTATGCGTAAATGCTATTAGTTTAAGTTTATCCACAAGTAATTAACACCGTAAAAATGCAATGAACCCTAAAAAAGATTGTCATTAAATTGTCATAAAGCCCACAAGCACTAGAAAAACCAACCAAAATCAGTTTTGCCGGGGCCAAAAACAAATAAGTATCATGTATTTAGTATATTTAAGGCTATTTTAGATATTTATGGAAGTTCTAACACAAGCCTTACAATTAATCCTAAGTCTCTCTATACTAGTGGTGTTGCACGAGATGGGGCATTTTATACCTGCACGTTTATTTAAGACACGGGTAGAAAAATTTTATTTATTCTTCGATCCATGGTTTTCACTGTTTAAATTTAAAAAAGGCGATACCGAATATGGTATTGGCTGGCTACCGCTGGGCGGATATGTAAAAATATCAGGAATGATTGACGAGTCGATGGATAAAGAGCAAATGAAGCTACCTCCGCAACCTTGGGAATTTAGAGCAAAACCGGCATGGCAACGTTTGATAATAATGGTAGGTGGGGTTACGGTGAATTTAATTTTAGGTATTCTTATTTACGCAATGGTTGCATTTGTTTGGGGCGAAAAATATCTGCCCAATGCAAATGTAAAATACGGTATTGCTTGCGATTCGTTGGCGCTGCAAGCAGGATTTAGAGATGGCGATAAAATACTATCTGTGGATAACAATCCTGTAACCGATTTTAATAAAATAACGATCGAAATACTTCTGAATAAAGCTAAAACCGTGCAGGTAGAGCGTGAGGGCTTTAAGATGGATGTAGAGATGAAAGAAGAAATTTTTGCTTCTCTTATAAAAGGGAAAAATGGATTTTTAGATGTACGTTTCCCGTGTGTAATTGATTCTGTATTGCCGGAAAGTCAAGCACTGAAAGCTGGATTACTAAAGGGCGACAAGATGGTTTCCATAAATGGAAATAGTGCCAAATATTTTCAAGATGTAGTTAAAAACCTGCGTGCCAATAAAAACAAAGAAGTACAATTAGTTGTAGAGCGCAACACGATATTTGATACGCTTACCGCCAATGTGAACGAAGCGGGAATGTTAGGATTTTCGCCCAAGCCTGCAAGCGACTATATGGAATTTAATGTGCGCAAGTATGGCTTTTTTGAAGCATTTCCTGCTGGATTAAAAAGAGGCATTGAAACCATAGATGGATATGTAAAACAATTTAAAGTATTATTTACCACCAAAGACGCTCACCAATCCTTGGGAGGATTTATTTCTATTGGAAAAGCATACGATACGGTGTGGAATTGGCAACGCTTTTGGACATTTACCGCATTTCTATCTATCGTATTAGCATTTATGAATATTCTACCAATTCCTGCGCTAGATGGCGGACACGTAATGTTCTTGTTGTATGAAGTTATTACGGGACGTAAGCCGCACGAAAAAGTATTGGAATATGCCCAATACGCAGGAATGATACTTCTTTTGGCATTATTGTTGTATGCCAATGGTAACGACATCATTCGACTATTTACTAAATAAATTTTTATACTGATGAGGATTGACGGATATACTAAATTCATTTTAACGGTTATTGCAATCGCATTAAGCATCATTGCACTAAAAAACATAGAGCTAATACCTAGTGTTTCTGCCTCAAAGGAAACCACAACTGGTCGTTGGGTAAATATGAATTCGGCAAATACAATGGATGTGCGCGTGGTAGGCTGGAGCACAAGTGATGAAGTAAAAACAAAAATTACAGACTGGAGCACCAATGATGAAATTTCGGTGCAACTAAAAAACAGCAGCGCAATCCCGGTAAACATCAAAGAAATAAATGGGTATTCTACCGGATCGTCAGGATTGCCGGTGGATATAAAAAGTGTAAACGGCTCAACACTTTTTAGTAAAGCCGTTCCCGTTTCTGAACAAAAGTAGATTTTAATTAAAAACATGCGTGTGAAACACCTACTTCTATCTGCAATTATACTACTAGCAAACAGTAGCTTCTTTTCTCAAAACACTACCATCAATCCATCCAAAACACAGGACGATATGATGAGTATTGAGGCTATTTTAAGAAAAGAAAAACTTCTAATCATTCCGTTCGACCCTAAAATGTACTTGTCGGATGTAGATAAAAAAATTGGAACAACCAATAACATGAATTTTTATCAAGTGCGGAATGCAATGCGGGCGGGAGTTGATGAAGAAATTTATTTTGCACTGAAGAAAAAATTTAATGTGTATTCGCTATTAATGGATTCGCTGAAAAACAAAAAAGATGTTGCGTATGTGCATGAAAACATAGGCTACTCCTATGATTTAGCTCCGGCAGACAACACAACCAAAAAGAACACCAAACCACAAAAATCAGATAACAAGCCCAAAATTGTAAACGGCCAATTGCAGGTTGAGGTTAACCAGCAAAAGAAGTTTATGAATGCTGAAATACAAAACAAAGAAATACTTACTTATCTCGCTAATAAATACAACGCAACTGTTTTTGTTTTTATAAACGAATTAGACATTCGCAGCAATCCCGAAAGTTTTGATATTAATACCGATAGCTATAGTCGAGATGTTACAGTACACTTTTCTGTGTTCGATACCAAAGGGAATTACTTAAATTTTGGAACGGCAAACACCTCTTTTTCATCCAATCTAAACGACCCGGAAAAAATTGCAAAAAATCATTTCTCGGAAATTGGACGTCAACTTTCCAATTCTATAGAAACTTCGCTTATTCCGGATGAGCTAAAAAAGAAGCAGCAAGAAAAGAGTAAGTCTCAAAAAGTTCGATAATACTGCATTTTTAGAATTCTTTTAATGGAAACTTTGAAATCAAAAATAGTTTCCATAGTTTTGTTCCGTAAATGGAGAACGAAACAACACATAAAATTTTAGCCGGAGCAAAAGAATTGTTTTTTCGTCATGGAATCAAAAGTATTACCATGGATGATATTGCCAAGCATTTAGGCATGTCCAAAAAAACCATCTATCAATATTTTAAAGATAAAAACGAGGTTGTGCACATGCTAATGAAACACACGTTAGCAAGTGATCAGCGCGACATAGAGTGTATAAAAAAAGAATCGAACAATGTAATTGAGGAAGTGATGGAGATGATGAAGCATATGACTAAAATGTTTAGCTCCATTAACCCTAATTTATTTTACGATATTCAAAAATACCACCCGCAATCTTGGAAGTTGCTGGATGACTTTAAAAAGAAATGCGTAGAAAAGATGGTTGAGGATTCTATTGAGAAAGGGAAGAAACAAGGTTTGGTTCGGGTTGATGTTGATTCTAAAGTCTTGTCTAGGTTGCGTATTCATGAAATAGAGATGGCTTTTAACATGGATCTATTCCCGCCAGATCAATTTCAAACATTACAAGTACAATTGGCGCTAACCGACCATTTTTTGCATGGAATATACACCATTAAAGGACACAAGCTAATTAATAAATACAAAGAAATAATTGAAGAAGAATAAAAATAAAATACCTACTCTATGAACAAAATATATGTGCGTACACTAGTGCTCTTGCTTATTGTAAGCATCTTTGAAACCAAGGCACAACAAGCTACTCCAACCAAGGAGACTTTTTCGTTCAACTTACAACAAGCAATTGACTATGCGTTAAAAAACAAAACGGATGTTGCCAATGCATTGTTAGATGAGCAAATAGCAAAAAACAAGGTGAAGGAAATTACCGGAATTGGACTTCCTCAAATCAGTGGAAGTTTCGACTCTAAATACTTCATTGAAATTCCTACACAGTTAGTACCAGCAGATTTTTTTGGTGGCCCTCCAGGATCCTTTGCTGCTGTGCAGTTTGGCACAAAATACAATACTGCTGCGGGCGTTACGGCATCGCAACTACTATTTGATGGAACTTATATTGTAGGCTTACAAGCATCCAAAACGTATGTAGAATTATCTCAAAAAGCTATTAAAAGAACACAGATAGAAGCTGCAACAGCAGTGGCTAAGGCGTACTATTCTGTATTGGTAAATGATGAGCGCATGAAATTATTAGATGCTAACGTAGAGCGCATAAAAAAATTGGCAGACGACACAAAAGCCTTAAATGACAATGGGTTTGTAGAGAAAATAGATTTGGATAGAATAACTGTGGCTTATAATAATTTAGTTGTTGAGAAAGAAAAAATCAAACGTTTGCTAGAATTATCAACCCATTTACTAAAGTACCAAATGGGAATGAACCAAAGTGTACAACTTACACTAACCGAAAAAATATCGGATATTAAATTTCAGCCAACCACTACTATTGCTAACGAAAAGTTTAATTACTCTTCTCGCATAGAATACTCGTTGTTCGAGTCACAGCGCAAATCAGCAGAGCTTAAACTAAAAAGCGAAAGATTCGCGCACATGCCAAGTATTTTCTTGTATGGAAATGCAAGTGCCAATAGAATGGGAAATAAATTTGATGTGTTTGATACAAAAATGGGCTGGTATCCAACTATCCTAGTAGGTGGAACTGTTAATGTTCCCATATTTAGTGGGCTACAAAAACATTATAAAATTCAACAAGCTAAAATTGAAGTAGCCAAAGCAAACAATAACTTGCAATTTATGGAGCAGTCTATTGATTTAGAACTAGCAAGCAGCAAGACGAATTTGCAAAATGCAACCGCCACACTAGATATGCAGAAAAAAAATATAGAACTAGCCGAAGAAGTTTATCGTGTTTCTAAATTGAAATACGAACAAGGTGTTGGCTCCAACCTAGAGGTGCTAACTGCTGAAACATCACTAAAAGAATCGCAAACAAATTATTACAATGCACTATTTGACGCTCTTGTAGCTAAAATAGATTTTGATAAAGCTATTGGAGGACTAGTAAAATAAACATAAAATAAAGAGAATTATATGAACTCAAATAAATATACTATGCAAAAGTTATTCGTTGTTGTGCTACTCGCAACAGGTATTATAAGCTGCTCATCTCCCGATAAAAAGGCAGAGTTGGAGGCATTAAAAAAACAAGCTATTGAGCTAAAATCTCAGATAGAAAAACTAGAATCTGAAATTGCTAGCACAGATACCAGTTCGATATCAAACGAAAAAATTAAAACTGTTAGTGTTGAATCTATTAAGCAAGATACTTTTCTAAACTATATTGAAGTGCAAGGGAAAGTTGATGCCGATGAAAATGTATCCCTAAGTCCTGAAATGGGAGGCTCTGTAGAGCGCATCTATGTTAAGGTTGGAGACGAAGTGTCTGTAGGTCAAATTCTAGTAGAGCTTGATAACAAAATGATTGTAAATGGAATTGCTGAATTAAAAAACGGATTGGAGCTTGCAACTATCGTTTATGAAAAACAAAAAAATCTGTGGGACCAAAAAATTGGAACCGAGATACAGTTTTTATCTGCAAAAAATCAAAAAGAAAGTTTAGAAAAAAAATTGGCGACACTAAATGAACAGCTAGAAATGTCCAGAGTTAAATCGCCTATAAATGGAGTTGTAGATGCGGTTGATACAAAAATAGGACAAATAGCTGCTCCCGGGTACCCTATTGTGCGAGTTGTTAATTTTAGCAATTTAAAAGTAGAAGCAGATGTTCCGGAAACCTACGCTAGCAGAGTAAAGAAGGGAAATCCCGTAATGGTTATTTTTCCTGATATGCAAGACACTATTAAGACAAGCGTTACGTTTAGCGCAAAGGTAATTAATGCAGTAAATAGAACTTTTGAGGTACAAGTAAATTTAGACAACAAAAGAGAGTATCATCCAAACATGGTAAGTATTCTTAAAATAGTTGACTACTCTAATAATAACGCCATCGTAGTTCCGGTAAAAGTTATTCAACATGCAAACGAAGGAGATTTTGTTTTTATTGAAGAGGGCAATAAAGCAAAAAAGGTTCTTGTGAAAACAGGGAAAATGTATAATGGGAAAGCTGAAATTTTATCGGGCTTAAAAGCTTCGGACAAGCTGATAACTGGTGGATACCAAGACTTAAATGAAGGCGAGCCGGTAAAAGTAGAGAAAGCGATACTATAAAAATAAGTTGGGAATTGACAGTTAGCAATTTGCAAACTGCTAAGTTTTAACTGCAAACTAAATTGTATGAAAGATATTATAAAAGAGTTTAAGCCGTCTAGCTGGTCGATTGATAACAAAACGGCTATATACGTACTTACAATAATTATTACCCTTGCGGGATTAATGGCGTATAATAATTTACCGAAAGAAAATTTTCCGGAAATTGTTATTCCTAAAATATTTGTAAGTACTATTTATCCCGGTACATCTCCTGCTAATATGGAGAACTTGGTTACTAAACCTATTGAAAAGCAAGTAAAGTCTATTGCAGGTGTAAAGAAAATCACAAGTAATTCTTACCAAGATTATTCGAATGTAATAGTTGAATTTAACACCGATGTTGATATTCCAATTGCGAAACAGAAAGTAAAAGATGCGATAGATAAAGCAAAAGCCGATTTGCCAACCGATTTGCCACAAGAGCCAAATGTGATTGACATTAATCTTTCCGAATTGCCAATTATGTACGTAAACGTTTCGGGCGATTTTGATTTGAATAAACTAAAAAATTATTCCGAACAAATTAAAGACCAAATCGAATCAATGAAAGAAATTACTCGTGTTGATATGATTGGAGCGCTAGATAGAGAGATTCAGATAAATTTGGATATGTACAAAATTCAAGCTGCAAAAATTTCTATTGGCGATGTTGAAAGAGCTATCGGCTACGGCAATCTTACCATTTCAGGAGGTACAGTAAAGATGGATGGAATGCGAAGAACCATTAACATAAAAAAGGAATTTAAAAGTGTTGAAGAAATTCAAAATATAATTATACGTTCTCCGGTTGGATCTCCAATTTACCTAAAAGAAATAGCGGATGTTAAAGATGCATTTGAGGAGCAAGCCAGTTATGCACGATTGGGAGGAAAAAATGTAATTACGCTGAGCGTAGTAAAAAGAGCGGGAGAGAATTTGATAGATGCCTCAGACAAGATTCGTGTATTGATTAAAGAGATGCAATCTGACAAACTACCGAAAGACCTTACCGTTGTTATTACAGGAGATCAATCGGATCAAACACGCATCACACTTCATGATTTAATTAACACAATTATAATAGGATTTATCTTGGTAACTATAATATTGATGTTCTTCATGGGTGCTACCAACGCTATATTTGTTGCACTATCTGTTCCACTTTCCATGTTTTTAGCATTCTTGTTTATGCCATCAATTGGCTTTACCATGAACATGATTGTATTATTTGGATTATTACTTGCCCTTGGAATTGTAGTTGATGATGCTATTGTTGTTATAGAAAATACCCACCGAATTTTTGATAACGGAAAGAAAAACATAAAAGAAGCTGCGAAAATGGCAGCCGGAGAGGTTTTCCTCCCGGTACTCTCCGGAACCCTCACTACGTTAGCTCCATTTGTACCACTTGCATTTTGGGATGGTGTAATTGGAGAGTTCATGTTTTATCTACCTATTACCCTAATTATAACACTTACAGCATCGTTGCTTGTTGCGTACATAATTAATCCGGTATTTGCAGTATCCTTTATGAAACCTCACGATGAAAGCCATACAAAGAATAATGGTTTTACAAGAGGAAATAAAGTGGTGTCTATTATATTTATTGCACTTGCAGTGCTATTCTACTTAAGTGGAAATTTTGGAATGGGTAATTTCTTACTATTCTGCTTAGGGGTTTATTTACTCAATAAATATGTGCTTGTAAAGTGGGTAGCAAGTTTTCAAAATAAAGTTTGGCCTAAGTTTGTAACCGGATACACAAAATTTTTAAATTGGTCATTGAATAGACCATGGAGAATGGTGTTTTATACCATTGGATTATTTTTTCTTTCGTTATTCATTTTTGTAGTTAGCAAACCTAAAGTTGTATTCTTTCCACAGTCGGATCCAAACTTTGTGTATGTGTATTTGAGCTTACCTGTTGGAACAGACCAAGCCTATACGAATGATGTATTAAAGGAAGTAGAGAAACGCGTAAATTCTGTTGTATATCCAAACGGACAACCAAACGCTGTTGTATCTTCTATAATTGCAAATGTTACTATTGGCGTAACCGATCCTCAAGACGAAGATCAAGGACAATATGCAAACAGAGGGAAAATTGCAGTTGCTTTTGTTCCTTTTGGAGAGCGTAAAGGCGTTTCTACGGCACAATACTTAACTAAAATACGTGATGCTGTAAAAGGTATTCCGGGAGCGGAAATTACAGTTGCTCCGGAACAAGCAGGGCCACCGGTTCCCAAGCCAATTAATATTGAAATTACAGGCGATAATTTAGAAGATCTTGTGGAAACTTCTACTGAACTAAAAACATATTTAGACAAGCTACAAATTGATGGTGTTGAAGAATTAAAGTCGGATTTTCAAAATAACAAACCGGAAATTGTATTTGATATAAACCGTGAACGTGCTAATAGAGAAGGTATTTCGATGGGGCAAGTTGGAATGGAAATAAGAAAAGCCGTTTTCGGATTAGACAAAGCTTCTAAATTTAGAGATGATGAAGATGAATATCCTATTCAGGTTAGATACAAAGAAGAGCAGCGCAATAATATTGAGCAAATTAAAAATATGAAAATTACATTCCAAGATTTTGCTATGCAAGGAATGTTGCGCCAAGTGCCACTTTCATCTTTTGCGGATATACGTTACGAAAACACGTATGGTGGAATTAAACGTAAAAATCAAAAACGAATTATTTCTCTTTCATCAAATGTATTGAGTGATTACAACCCTAACGAAGTTGTTGCTGCAATACAGAAAAACATTAGCTCCTTTAAAGCTAAGGAGGGAGTAACTATCCAAATGACCGGAGAACAAGAAGAGCAAAAAGAAACAGCAAGTTTCTTAGGAACAGCTATGCTCGTATCATTGGGCTTAATCCTAATAATTTTGGTAACACAGTTTAATTCCGTAAGCAAACCTATAATTATTCTAGCAGAAATTTTCTTTAGCATAATCGGAGTATTTTTAGGAATAGGAATTACAGGAATGGAAATGTCTATTGTAATGACAGGTGTTGGTATTATCGCGCTTGCAGGAATTGTTGTTAGAAATGGAATTCTGTTGGTAGAGTTTACAGATTTAATGCTAGAACAAGGAATGAGTGTAAGGGATGCATTGGTTGAAGCTGGCAGAACACGTATGACACCAGTTATACTTACAGCATCTGCTACCATACTAGGATTGATTCCTTTGGCTGTTGGTTTAAATATTGATTTTGTTACCATTTTTACAGAGTTTAATCCGCACATTTATTTTGGTGGAGATAACGTTGCTTTCTGGGGTCCTTTATCATGGACAATGATATTTGGATTAAGTTTTGCAACTTTCTTGACCTTAATTTTGGTACCTGTAATGTATTTAATTTCGTATAATCTTAAACAGAAACTAGTATCTAAATTCAACTAATGAAAAACTTAATTCGTATTGGACTAGTAGCCACATTGCTTGTTGTTATTGCTTCGTGTAAAAATAACACTAACTCTACTAAACCCATACGCAAAAGCTTAACACAAGCCGTTTATGCTTCCGGAAAGTTATTTCCAATTAATCATTATAAAGTATATAGTAAACTTCCCGGCTATGTGGCACACATACATGTGAAGGTAGGTGATACCGTAGGTGTTAATCAACCTTTGGTTACTATTAAAAGTGAGATAAGTGATTACAACGTAAATACTGCGAAAAACCTACTTGAACTAGCAAGCAAAAACGTAAGTGAAAATTCACCCATGTTAACTTCTGTTAAACAAGAAGTAGCCTCTGCCAAAACAAAATACGAGCTAGACTCAACCAACTATGCTCGTTACTCCAATCTTTTTAAGGAAAATGCAATTAGCAAACAACAGTTAGATATTGCCAAAACAACATTTGATGTTTCTAAACAGACATATTTAAAGGCTTATAGCACTTTTTTAAGTACAAAAGATAGATTATATACAGAATACGAAAATGCAAAAATTCAATACGAAGCTCAACTGAGTAATAAAGGAGATTATATTATTTCCTCTACTATAAAAGGAAGAGTATATGACATTGCAGTAAAGGAGGGCGATTTAGCAAATTCGCAATTGGTGTTGATGGAGGTTGGCGACAATAAAAATTTTGAAGTTGAGCTTAGTGTAGATGAAACAGACATCGGTCTTGTAAAGAAGAATCAAGAAATTGTGTATTTGATAGATGCCTTTAAAAATGAGACATACAAAGGCGTTGTTGTTGAAGCGTATCCACGAATAAGTCAAGGTAATAAAACATCTAAAGTTATAGGCTCCATCCAATTAAAGAACGATATTGCTGCATTCTCCGGACTATCCGTAGAGGCAAATATTATTATTGAACGAAAAGAAAATGCACTTGTTATTCCCCGCGAATTTATTATTGAAAACAATAAAGTAAAAGTAAGGGGCACTAAGGATTTAATAACAATTACAAAAGGTGCGGAAGACTTGGAATTTGTTGAGATTCTATCTGGTATTGATGAAGATACAGAGTTGGAGAAAAAATGATAAATACAAAATCGCCCACAGTCCGAATTGCTATTACACACTTGCTTTCTAAAAAGCGACAAACATTAGTTGCCATGTTAGGAGTAACATTCGGCATTGCCATGTTTATTTTTCAAGCCGGCTTAATGTCAGGATTTCAAAGCACTTTTATTGACCAAACAATAAATACAACTGCCAATATTAGAATCTATAACGAAGCCAACAAAAATAGACCTTCTATTGTTTCAAGAATAGATACCGCTTCCAACAAATGGATCGTAGTACGAAATCAAAAACCGAAAGAAGAACAACCTAAAATAAAAAATGGATACCAAATTATTTCCATTCTTGAAAAAGACCCTGAAGTTATTGGGGTATCGCCTTTTCTAGGATCTCAAGCAATATTCAAATTGGGTTTAGCACAAGTTTCGGGAAGGGTTGCTGGTGTTGATATTATTAAGGAAAACATGCTGTTTAATGTAGAAAAGTACATGACACAAGGAAATATACTTAAGCTACAAACCATTAATAATGGAATTATTTTAGGTGAAGGATTGGCCGAATTGCTTGGCGCCAAAATAAATGACAACATGTATGTTATTTCTCCCACCGGTGTTACACTAGAAATGAAAGTTGTTGGTGTTAACAAGTCCGGGTTAACAGAGGTAGACAAATCTCGAGCATACATTAATATTAGAAACGCTCAAAAGCTGCTTAATGTGGATGGTTCTTACATTACCGACATTAATATTAAACTAAAGAATATAGACAAGGCACAACATCTCGCTCTGCTTTACGAAGAAAAATTTGGATACAAAGCTACCGACTGGGTTACCGCTAACGCTAACATATTTGGGGTGTTTAAAATACAAAATATGGTTACCTACTTGGTAATTGCCTCCATTTTGGTCGTTTCCGGTTTTGGTATTTTCAATATTTTGACAATGATTATTTATGAAAAAATGCCTGACATAGCTATTTTAAAGGCAATTGGTTATAAAGACAAAGACATTAGAAAAATATTTTTAACCGAGTCGCTGGTAATAGGCTTTATTGGTGGAATACTAGGACTTATACTAGGTGGTTTACTACAAAAAATTATTGGTAGTATCAAAATGGATATAAAAGGGTTTATATCTTCAGACCACCTCACCTTTAATTCTTCTCCTTATTTTTTTATTACCGCATTTGTTTTTGGCATCGTTGTAACTGCTGTGGCTGGGTATTTACCAGCCAGAAAAGCTTCTAAAGTAGATGCAATTGATATAATTAGAGGGAAATAATGGCATTAATTGAGACAAGAAATTTAAGTAAATGGTTTAGAGATCCGGTAGATTTTCAAGCCCTTAATTCTATTAATGTTAGCATTGATCAGTCAGAATTTGTTTCTATTATTGGATCTTCGGGCAGTGGAAAATCTACATTACTTTATGTGCTAAGTACATTAGATACAGACTACGAGGGACAAATCTTTTTTGATGGAGAAGATTTAAGTAAGAAAAATAAAAATGAATTGGCAGAAATTCGCAATCAAAAAATAGGATTCGTTTTTCAGTTTCATTATCTATTACCCGAGTTTACAGTGTTAGAGAATGTTTCATTACCCGCTATAAAATTGGCAAAATATTCCGAAGCAGAAATACAAGAACGCGCCTACCAAAAACTTGACATGCTCGGATTAAGAGATCAAGCCTTAAAAAAAGCAAACAAATTATCCGGAGGACAACAGCAACGTGTAGCTATTGCGCGAGCGCTTATTAACGACCCTCTCATCATTATGGGTGATGAGCCCACCGGAAACTTAGATACAAAAAACAGTGATTTGGTATTCGATATATTTAAAACACTAAAAGAAGAATTCAAACAAACCATTCTAGTTGTTACCCACGACATGGGGTTTGCCAACAAAACAGATAGAATAATTACATTGAGTGATGGAAAAGTGGTGTAACACACACAAAACATCAAACTTCATTTGCCAAATTACAACGGAATATTTCCGTGTTTTTTCTTTGGTAATTTAGCAACCTTATTCTCCAGCATTTTAAATGCTTTGATTAATTTTTCACGAGTATCTTCCGGTTTTATTACTTCATCAACAAACCCTCTTTCAGCTGCACGATAAGGATTTGCAAATGTTTTAATATACTCTTGTTCTTTCTCTTTCAATTTTTCTTCCGGATTCTTTGCTTCACTAATTTCCTTTTTGAAAATAATTTCAGCGGCTCCTTTTGCTCCCATTACCGCGATTTCAGCTGATGGCCAAGCATAGTTCATATCAGCACCAATGTGCTTGGAGTTCATTACATCATACGCACCACCGTATGCTTTGCGGGTAATTACTGTAATACGCGGCACCGTAGCTTCACAGAAAGCATATAGTAATTTAGCTCCGTTTGTAATAATTGCATTCCACTCTTGGTCGGTACCAGGCAAAAAGCCAGGCACATCCTCGAACACAAGCAGTGGAATATTAAAAGAGTCGCAAAAGCGCACAAATCGAGCTGCTTTCGTTGAAGAGTGAATATCCAATACTCCGGCTAAAAAAGCCGGTTGATTTGCAACCACACCAATACTGCGTCCTGCAATACGCGCAAAGCCTACTACAATATTCTCCGCAAAATTTTTGTGTACCTCTAAAAATGTTTCACCATCAACAACTTCGGTAATCACATCTCGTATATCATACGGCTGATTAGAGTTGTCGGGAATAATAGAATTTAATTTTGTTCGTTTTTCATTACCTGCTTTGTATTCAACTACAGGTGCATCTTCCTCACAGTTAGATGGCATGTAACTCAACAATTGCTTTATGTGATTAATACAATCAATTTCGTTGGCACATGCAAAGTGTGTAACACCTGATTTAGTTGAGTGTGCGGACGCTCCACCTAATTGTTCTGATGTAACCTCTTCATGTGTTACTGTTTTTACCACATTGGGACCGGTAACAAACATGTATGAAGTATTCTCAACCATCAATATAAAATCTGTAATTGCCGGGGAATACACCGCACCACCTGCACACGGGCCCATAATAGCGCTAAGCTGAGGAACAACTCCGGAAGCCAAGGTATTTCTATAAAATATATCAGCATATCCACCCAGAGAAACAACACCCTCTTGAATACGCGCTCCCCCACTGTCATTCAAACCTATAACAGGAGCACCATTCTTCATGGCCAAATCCATTATCTTACAAATTTTTTCTGCATGCGTTTCTGAAAGCGATCCTCCAAATACGGTAAAGTCTTGAGAGAACACATACACCAATCGCCCATTGATATTGCCATAGCCGGTTACCACACCATCTCCTAAATATTTTTCTTTATCCAATCCGAAATCTGTGGAGCGGTGTGTAACAAACATCCCGATCTCTTCAAAGGTTCCTTCGTCCAACAAAAAATGAATTCGTTCGCGTGCTGTAAGCTTTCCTTTTTTGTGTTGAGATTCAATACGCTTTTCTCCACCACCCAAATGAGCTTCTTTTATTTTATTTTCTAGTTCGGTTATTTTCGGTTGCATAATTTCAATATATAAGGCTAAAATAGGTAGTAATTCCTTAAAACAAAAAAGCCCCTACAAACTTTGTTTATAGAGGCTTTCAGAATATAAAAAATACTATTTAAGTATCGGCACTATTTCGTAATCCCCTTCCTTTATAGTTATTTCTCCGGATTTAATTTCTTGATAAAGCTCGGTAGCAGTTGTGTAGCTATATCCTTTGTCTTTTAAAATACGATATGTATAAGTACCCGGTTTATATTCAATCTTAACAGCACACTCAAGTAGTTGTGCCGAAGTCATTTTTTTCGAATACTTTTTTACAAACGGACCTACTACATTTCCATCAATTTCTACATAGAGCATGTTATACTTTTTTATGTTTGTACAAAATGCGACTTTCCCCTTTTTATACTCATCAGCACTTTTCAAAAAAGGTGTAGTGTTTTTCAATCCAAATTCATTTAACTGAATAGTACGACATTCCCCCTCCCCTACTTTAACATCTATTTCAAATACCGACTGATAGCCATTATCGGCACCACCACGTTTTACCACAGCTTTTATTTTATATCTACCGGGTTTGCAAGATATATTCATTGCAGATTCTTCATTACAACCAACCAAATAATTATACTTGAATTTGTTTTTAAATGGACCAAAAAGAGCGTCTTGAAATTGAATATAATACTCTCCATATGCTTTGTTAATGGCAGAAAAAACAACTTTTCCGGGAGTTAACGGAGGCTCCGCAAGCACACTTTGATCTCCCAAATAATTTATAAAATACACATCTAACAAAACCTGACTTGCATCTTTTCCTTTCAATTGAACACCTGTGCGGCAATTTACAATTGGTCCTGCAGAAGCAATAGGATTTTCAATCCATTCATCGGCATACATTTTCGTTACTCTATTATTTTGCACATATACTTTTCTGGTATCAATAAACTCGCCACCACCAATAATTGTTACTTCGTGCCAACCATCACGCACCGTTTCTGCATATTTACCTATGCTTGCATAATAGTCTTTCATTTGGGTAATACGCTGTTTCATTTGCTCTGCAGCTTTTGCTTCTTCCTCTTTCTTTTGTTTATCTCTCATATAGTCATTGTATATGCCGGAAACAAAACCCAAGGTTTGGCTAAAGTAATAGGGTGTATAATCATACGTTTCGTAAGAGTAATAACCGTAATATCTATTGTAGTAGTAGTAGCTCTTTGGGTAATAATAATACGCTTGAGCCTTCAATTCAAACAGAAAGCCTACTGCAATTAGGCAAAAAGTAATTAGTATTTTTCTTTTCATTTTGGTGTAATTTTTTCAAAGGTATATGTTAGCAAAGACTGTGCCAAAAAATAATTGATAGTAATCTATTAAATTACTTTTGCATACAATAGTGAATCAAAAAAATTTTCGTTTTTATAGTACGCCCTTTTTAATCGCCCCTCCAACTCAAAGCCACACTTTTCAAGTACACGTTGAGAACCAATATTGTGCGCAAACACTGGAGCTTCCAACCTTACATACTTGTGTTCTTTAAAAGCCAAGCTGCACAACGCATTCACGCTGTTAGACATAATACCTACTCCCCAATATTTTTTTGCTAACCAATAGCCTATTTCGGCCGAGTATATATTTTTTCTTGATACATCGCCTACAAAACTAATAACACCAATTAATTCGCCATCTGCCTTTCGAATAGCCCAATCTCTATTGTGCTTTAGCTTTTCTTTGCGTTGTTGCGTAAAATTTACAAACCACTCTGCACCGCTTAATTGATAAGGGAAAGGGATTGCTAATGTGAAATCAGAAATTTCTTTATCCTTTAAATGCTCCACCAATGCAGGGCAATCAGCCATTGTGAGTGCTGACAATTAAATTGAGTCGTTTATTTTAATGAGTTCCATGTTTCAAAGGTAAAATAATACCGTTTATAGTTTCACAATAACCACTAATACATTGGTACTGGTGTTGCATTGTTAGATGATATAACTTATTAAAAATAATTACTATGAAAAAAGAACTACTCATTTTATCATTTGCTTTTCTAGGAAAAACGTTTGATACAAAGGCGCAAGACAGCGCTTATTTAGATTTAAACAGTATAAAAGCAGCATTCTATTCAGACGGTGGACTCTTTAGTAACGGGCAAGTAAGTCACTTTGAAGCGCCAAAAGGATCCGGCTCATCAACCATGTTTGTTAGCCAATTATGGATAGGTGGTTTGGATGCTGGTGGAAACCTTAGAACGGCTTGTCAAACTTATAAACAAACAGGCTCTGACTTTTGGCCGGGACCACTAGATCCTATCACCGATTCTATTGATGCAGCTACATCTGTCCAATACGATAAAGTGTGGAGAATAAACAAATCAACGATTGATAGCTTTAAACTTGGTTTATTTACAACTATTCCGCAGGAAATTATCGATTGGCCGGGAAAGGGTGGTAGTTCGTTCAGTAGTGATATGACTCCATTTTTTGACTTTAACGGAAATACTATTTACGATCCCGCAAACGGTGATTATCCTATCATTAAAGGAGATCAAGCGGTTTACTTTATTTTTAACGATAAACTACATGCACATACCGAAACAAGCTCTGCTCAAATAGGTTTGGAGATTCATGGAATGGCATACGCCTACAAATGCTACTCCGATACCGCACTAAACAATACGATTTTCTTAAACTATAAAATAATAAATAAATCATCGTTAACCCTACATAACACAAAGGTTGGTTTATGGAGCGATTTAGATATTGGCGGACCATTTGATGATTATATAGGTTGTGATAGCACACTAAATATGTACTATGGATACAATGGAGATAACAATGATGCTTCTTCGGGAGGAATTGTGGGATATGGCACAGCGCTTGGCGCAGAAGGGATTGTATTCTTGAATAAACAAATGAGCGGTTTCACGTACTATAACAACGACAATACGCTAGCTGGGAACCCGACAAACGCAAGTGATTATTACAACTACATGAATGCAAAATGGAGAGACGGTTTACCAATAACCTATGGAGGAAACGGAAGAGGCGGCAATGCACCAACACCTTACATGTTTTCCGGTTTTCCGGAAGTGCCGGCAGGTTGGATAGAAACTGTAACTCCAGGCGATAGAAGAGGATTAGGGAGTGTAGATATAGACACCTTGCTTGCCGGAGGAATTATAGATTTAGATATTGCATTTGTATTCTCTAGAGCAGCCGCAGGGCAAAACAATGGGGCAAGTGTTGGATTACTAAAACAAAGAGCACAGCAGATACAAGCTTTTTATAATAGTGGTTTGCTTCCTACCTGTAACAATCTTGCTTCAGTTGGAAATGTCAATAAACCAAAAATTTCAATTGGTGTATTCCCAAATCCTGCTACCAACAAGCTTTCTGTAAAAATAAATTCAGCAATTGAAAGCATACAAATCATAGATGTTTTGGGGAATACTGTACTTAGTGTACAACACACACAAAGCAATGAAATAGATATTCAAAGCCTTAGTGCCGGTGTTTATTTTGCAAAAGTAAAAAGCACAAATAACCAAGAAAGCATCGTTCGATTTGTAAAGGAGTAGTATAAATAATTTCAATACTGTATTCTCGACTTTGTTTGAATCAGTTAATCAGAAGCTGGTTCGAGCGGAGTCGAGAACTCATTTGTAAACGATCAATGCCACTTAAGATTTACGAATTGATTCTATCAATTGCAAATGTGTGGTGCGAATTAGATTTATCAAAATAGTTGAAAAGGGCCACGGTCCTTTAACAGTAACTAGTTCGCGTACCTCCGTTTTTCCCTTCAACTCAATAAAGCTAAACGACAATAGAATAGACATCAAAAAATTCGGCTTCGCAACAATTTCTACTTTTCTATTCTTTTCCAATTGCGTTATTTCTGCGTTATATGAAAAAGGAATCATTACTCCCTGAAATAACTTCATATTCTCATACATCACATATTTATTTTCTCCTACACATTCCGCCTTACGCATCAAGGGATGATGCTCTGCAAATAATGTTATGTTTGAAATAGTATCAAATACCTCTTCGATGGGTTTGTTTATATGGTGTATTGGGCTGATTTGTTTCATCTATTCCACACTTGTCTTCTCTACCCAATCTCCATGTTGCTTAATCAAATCAATCAACGCATCTACCGCTTGCTCCGAAGCAATATTTCTTTTTACAACTTCTTTGCCTTTATACAATGTTATTTTCCCAATTCCTGTTCCTACGTATCCATAATCTGCATCTGCCATCTCCCCTGGCCCATTTACGATGCATCCCATAATACCAATTTTAACTCCTTTTAAATGGTCGGTTCTGGAGCGTATTTTAGCGGTTGTTTCTTGTAAGTCAAACAACGTGCGGCCGCAAGAAGGACAAGAAATATATTCTGTTTTTGAAATACGTGTACGTGTAGCCTGCAATATCCCGAAGGCAACATCATTTGTCTTCTTGAGTAATTCTTCTTTTGAGGTAAATAAATTACTCCAACCAAAACAAACACCATCGCCAAAACCATCCAATAACAATGCACCCGACTCAATCGAATAATTAATCAAGGTATCGTCCATGTTCGTATAATTACTATCTGAAATAATTACGACAGGATTTTTAATAGTACGTTGCAACAACTCAAAAAACATTTTTCTTACAGCCGGCATGGTATGGCTATTTTGACTGCTCAAACACAATACAACCGTTTTATCTTTACTTAGTGTAGTTAATAAACTATCATAATTCGCATCTTCCTTTGTAAAGCAATCCAACATCACAAAATTCATTACATGCGATTTCTCAGTTGCTTTTAGATATTCATCTGCTTCATATAGGGGAAAGTACTTTGACTTATCTGCTGCTGTTGACCATACAGCAGGTGTTGTAATTACCTTTAATAATCCAGGCAACTGAAAATCTAATAAATGCTTGGAATAAACATAATCAGCAGCCATGTCGGTAATATTCCATTTATCCAGCTCCTCGCTATAGTTATATCCTATGTGCGTCAAATCTGTTGGGGTAATTATCTCGAATCTGCTATAATCAGCTATTACTACTGGTGCGTGCTTACCGCCAATATTGGAAATAGCAATGGTTTCGCGCCTATTATATTCCAAGGGAGAAAATGTCAAATTCGAGATTTCGGTTCTGGGAATTTGATTCGTATTGATCCGATTTGTATATCTGCTAACCAATGCTCTTGCTACAGGAATTTCAAACTCTGGTTCTTCAGTAAGTGATACGCGAACCGTATCTCCCAAGCCATCTTCTAGCAAGGTTCCAATTCCTATCGCAGATTTTATTCTTCCATCTTCTCCATCGCCCGCCTCTGTAACACCCAAATGCAGAGGATAATTTCTATTTGTTTCTATCATTTTAGCCACCAACAAACGATACGCTTGTACCATTACTTGCGGGTTGCTTGCTTTCATAGAAATAACAATGTTTCTATAGTCGTTATCTTCACATATTCTCAAAAACTCAAAAGCCGACTCTACCATGCCCAAAGGAGTATCACCATATCTACTCAAAATTCGATCACTCAACGAACCATGATTTGTACCTATACGCATAGCAGTACCATACTCCTTACAAATTTTAACCAATGGGGTAAAACGCTCGCGAATACGCTCTAATTCAGCTTCATACTCATTGGTAGTATAATCAATGTGTTCAAATTTTTTCTTATCGGCATAGTTTCCCGGATTCACACGCACCTTCTCAATAATACGTGCAGCAAGCTCTGCGGCATTGGGTGTAAAATGAATATCTGCAACTAAGGGTGTTTTATATCCACGCTTGCGCAATTCGTTTTTAATCTCTAATAGATTTTGTGCCTCTTTCAAACTTGGAGCTGTAATACGCACCAATTCACACCCCGCCTCAATCATGCGAATAGATTGTTCTACCGTTTTTATAGTATCCATTGTGTCAGTGGTGGTCATGGATTGCAACCGAATTGGATTGTTTCCACCAATACCAATATCCCCAACCTTAACTTCTCTCGTAACAAAGCGTGAATAGCTTGTTAGACTATTGCAGTATTTAAAATTTGTAGTGTCCATAGTATGATCTATACAATCGCTAAGTTGCAAAAAAGTTCGGTTGTTGCATAAAAAAAGAGCTCGAAAACCATTGATTTTCGAGCTCTTTTAATTATTCAGTTTCTATTTAAAAAGGGAGATCATCTACACTTCCGTCATCAGCTGTTATTGGAGCCTCAGCAGATACATTAGACGAACTCATAGAAGAACCACTGGCTTGGCCTCCTCCATTATCTTCTTTTTTTCCAAGAATAGTAAGGTTGTCAGCCAGTATTTCTGTTGTATATCTGTCTTTCCCTTCTTTATCTTGCCATTTACGGGTTCTAATTTTCCCTTCAATAAATACTTGCATTCCTTTACGCAAATATTTTTCTGCAACTTCTGCCAAACCTCTCCAAGCAACCACATTGTGCCACTCTGTTTGATCTACACGTTTACCTGTTTTGTCTTTGTAAGACTCGGTAGTAGCTAATGAAAAATTAGCAACCGCTGTTCCGCCCTCTAAATAACGAACTTCAGGATCTTTTCCTAAGTTTCCTACTAAAATTACTTTGTTTACTCCTGCCATATTAATTTGATTTTATTGATTACAAAATAAATTGAAAAACAATACAGTTTTTTTAAAGATTAATTCTAGACCTTATATTTCTGTAAATCTACTGTGAAAAGGGGTTTGTTCCAAATAAAAATATTAACAACGGGCGCTTATTGTTGGTGTTTGGGAGTCGCAGCCTGATTAATAGAATCTGTTGGTGAGTTGATTCTCAAAAGCATAACCCCTCCCATTTGCGTAACTGTTGTTTCTTTTTTCGATATTTCTCCCTGGATGCTAGAAAAATATATTTTTACCCGAACAAAATCATTTTGACCTTCGTAAGTTATCATTGTCGTGGGAATATATTGGACGTATTGATGTTCTTTATGTTTCATTACATACTCGGAAATTTTTTTCACTTGCTCTTTCAAATCCAACTGAAGAATTTCTTTTCCGTTCATCATAAAAACATACCCTTTGTTATCCTTTGAATATCTCACGAAACCAGAATCTTTTCCGAAATAAATCTGACTATACGTTTCGTCATAAGAATATTTATCATCGCTATCATAAAAGGCACTGCTGAAGTTGAAGGAATAATCAAACCCCCTTACTGAAATTGCTTCCCGCTTTTTAATATCATCCGAATAGTAATTAAATCTTTTCATCGCCACCGTGTTTACATCTGGTGTATGGATTTCTGCACTTTTCTCTGTATCCTTCGAGTCTCTGAGGGTATGTACGGGTTCTGCATTTCTTTGTATATCCCCTTTATCATCCCCTTCATTATAGTTGTAACCAGAATAATTATCTCCCACTCCCATCAGCGCAAGAATTTTTTCTGCATCATGTCGATAATTATACCTTCTTGTATAGTAGGTATAATTGGTAATTGGTGCAAAAATAGAATCAAGATTTTCGTTAAACCAAGGTTTAATGGCATCGAAACGATGGTGTTTGGCCAAATAATGCACAATCGAACTAATCTGATTTTTATTAGAATTAATATTGGCAGCTTTCTTGATTTTTCCGTCCACCAGTATTTTTTCTTCTGTCAGCAGCTTTTTCAATCTATTTACCTGTGATTTTTCTGAGATACTGAATGCTCCCCATGGCCCAAACGAAGAAAGAAAAGCTATAAAGAAAAGTGTAACTGGAATTACTTTAATATTTTTTGCCTTACTTAGTAGAAAATAAGCGGCAATACCCGTCAGCCAGAGCGCTACCACCAACACAAAATACCGGTTTTCTGTAATTCCATATTGTAGTACCCTTTTTCCGATTGCAACTCCAAGTAAAACAAGTAAAGGAAACAGCGCGCGGTAAAACCAACGCGAGAATGTGCTAATCCATTTGTTGCCTTCATCGTTACGCAAAGGCCAAATAAGAAGCAATGAAAGAATTCCGAAAACTGAAAATGCATTTACCAACCACGACACCCAACCTTTTGGTAGCTCCCAATGAATGCTAATCTTTATTCCGTATGCATACAAAATGGCAAGGTAAATAGCCACCAACGGAAGCAAAACAAACTGAGTAAACATTTTTAATCCTTTCGGATAATCAGTAACATTTTCCAACTCTTCCAAATTTTTTGGAACTCCCGCAAGAAACAACCAGGTATTGAAAACGCCTGCAATAAAAAACCAAAGTTGCGCATAGCGGTGGCCTTTTATATGAACACTAAACAACTGATCAATTGCAAAAACAGCAAGAGCAATGCCAAGATAAAGTACGGCCGAATAAAATGCGGAAAGAAGAAAACGCAGAAACAGTGTTTTGTTGAATTGCCAAAAGCCATTTATCCATCCGCGTGCGATGAAAGGTGAAAATGAAACGAGCAAGTGTAGTCCTAAGCTGAAAAGAAAATATCGGGTCCCATCGGAAATAGATATTCTTCCAAATTCGGGAAGGATAAAATAATAGACGATAAGAATTGTAATTCCAAAAAATTGTGCTGCATACTTTTGGGTCGTACTATGGTTGCCCTGTTCCGCAATCAGAGATATGGACAGAAACAAGTTCAACCCGAGCCAACAGCACATCACAATTTTCCAAAGATATTCATGGTTGTACTCTTCAGCTCCTTTCAGTTCAAGCATATACATGGAAACCGCACTTGCAATAATTGCAGAAGCAAGTACAAACGGAAATCGTTTAATTGTGTTTTGTACACCTGTAACAACTACTGATAAAGAAGGGAATTGGAGTGCCATTTTTTAGTTTGTGAGAGTGTGTATTAAATATAAGTATTAATTATAAAAATTCGATAGTATATGAAAAACGGTACTTTGCTCTATACCTTTCAAATGCCTCAGCGTGCAGGAGTCTCGTTCGCCTCCATAAATAAATGCTAAGTCATGACTAGTGCTATCTAGATACTTTTCGCGAATTATCAACTAAAAAACACATATGCGGTAAGAATTGCCGCTATAAGTCCTGCCAAATCTGCAATTAAACCACAGGTGATAGCATAACGAGTTTTTTTAATACCAACAGAACCAAAATAAAGTGCTACAATAAAAAATGTTGTATCTGCCGATCCTTGTATCATGCAAGACAACCTTCCCACGAAAGAGTCGGCTCCATATGTTTTCATGGCATCAACCATCATCGTACGGGCACCGCTGCCACTCAAAGGTTTCATGATAGCCGTAGGTAATGCACCCACAAAATCAGTTGGCATGCCCACTGCGCCAATAGCTATTTCCGCACCTCTTATAAAAGCGTGCATTACACCAGATTCTCGGAAAGCTGCAATAGCAACCAACATAGCAATGAGATAGGGAATAATTTTTATGGATGTTTCAAAACCCTCTTTTGCGCCATCGATAAAAGAGTCGTACAGATTTATTTTTTTCCAAAGCCCGCCTAAAATAAAAGCGATTATAATACTGAATAAAATAAAATTGCTGGATATGCTTGAAACTCTTGCTATTTGGTCTTTTGGAAGGGACGAAAAATACCAAATAATAATTCCAACTAATGTAGTAATTCCAACCAGCCAAGACAAAACCACTCTATTAAACAAGTTGATTCGTTGCCAAATAGCAACACTAATAAGCCCTACAAGGGTAGAAAAAAAAGTAGCAATTAAAACGGGTATAAAAATATCGGACGGGTCGGCTGCACCAAGTTGTGCTCGATACACCATAATACTTATAGGTATTATGGTAAGGCCCGAAGTATTCAGTACCAAGAACATGATTTGCGCATTGGACGAAGTATCGGGAGTTCTATTTTCCTCTTGCAAACTCTTCATTGCTTTCAAACCCAATGGCGTAGCGGCATTATCAAGTCCTAACATATTTGCCGAAAAGTTCATCAACATATTTCCCAATGCAGGATGATTTTTGGGAAGCTCCGGAAACAACCTGCTAAAAAATGGACCTACAATACGTGACAACATATTCACAGCCCCGGCCTTTTCCCCAATTTTCATTAGCCCCAACCAAAGCGTCATTACACCTGTTAAGCCAATAGAAATTTCAAAGCCTGTTTTAGCAGATGAAAAAATGCCCTCAATTACCGCTGCAAATACATCTGCATTGCCAAGTATAAAAAACTGATAACAACACCAAACAAAGGCAAGCAGAAAAAAACCTACCCAAATATAATTTAAGATCATTTAAGCTTAGTTACGGCAATTATTTTGTTAGGTTGGCATCTAAAATAGTGGATGTTGCCGAATCTGCAATAATAGCTCCTCTTACATACGTAGCGCTACCAAAAGCAAGCATTGGGAAAAATATAAATGGTAAAAATATCAACCCTAGTGTGAAGCCAACATCCTTTCCAAACGCCAATGAAAGCTGATGTACAAGCATTATACCTACAACAATATTTACAATTGGAATAAGTAATAAAATTACCCACCATGTTGGTTTTCCAACAATTTCTAACCAAACCACATAATTGTAGATTGGAATTAAACAAGCCCATCCAGGCTTTCCGGCTTTTGCATAAATTTTCCACATGGTAATAAGCATAAGGAATACAAATACCAAAATAATACCGGTAAAAATTAAAAGAAACGCTGCCATTGTTTTTTAGTTTTGGTTTACGTACAATATATACTATTTTAAACAAAAAGAAAAAAATGAACACCTCCTACATACTAAATCATTTGGGCGAAGAGCGAGAAAATTATTTTAACGCAGTTTCTCCTCCTATTATTCAGAGTAGCAATTTTTGTTTTAAGAATGTGGCGAAAATGCGGGAAGGATTAAAGAACGAATTAACACAACCTTTTTATACACGAGGATACAACCCAACAGTAGCAATACTTAGAAAGAAGGTAGCGGCACTTGAGGGAGCAGAAGATGCGCTCATTTTTTCGAGCGGTAGTGCTGCTGTAGCTGCTGCTGTAATGTCGGTTTTGAAAAGTGGAGACCATGCCGTATGCGTACAGAAGCCGTATAGTTGGACAAACAACCTGCTTACAAGTTATTTGCCGAAATATGGTGTAGAATATACCATGGTTGACGGAACCGAAACCAGCAATATTAGCAATGCATTAAAGCCAAACACAAAACTGATATTTCTAGAGTCGCCCAATTCGATGACCTTCGAAATGCAAGACATAGAAGCAGTTTGCAAGATTGCAAAGGAAAAAAATATTATCACCATAATTGATAATAGCTATTCTTCTCCTTTAAATCAATCGCCTATTCAGCTAGGGATTGATATAGTAGTGCATTCCGCAACCAAATACATGGGCGGACATAGTGATGTAGTGGCAGGAGCTGTATGCTCAAGCAAAAAAATAATCGATAAATTGTTTGCTGTTGAATACATGACCATCGGCAGTATTATTTCTCCGCATGATGCATGGTTGCTATTGCGTGGACTTAGAACCATGGAGCTCCGAGTAAATCGATCATCCGAAAGTGCGTTGAAGGTGTTAGCTTTTCTAGAAAAACACCCCAAAGTAGAAAAGGTATTGTACCCATTTGCTAAATCAAACCCACAATTGGCATTGGCTAAAAAGCAGATGAAACAAGGAAGTGGGTTGATTTCTATTCAACTAAAAGCAACCGACATA
The DNA here is from genome assembly GCA_017303975.1 of Bacteroidota bacterium. NCBI lineage: Bacteria > Pseudomonadati > Bacteroidota > Bacteroidota bacterium. The sequence goes on along the minus strand of JAFLBG010000004.1, from coordinate 70,435 downwards.
AAGCAGGTAGATGTATTTTGCGACAATTTAAAATACTTTCTGTTGGCTTGTTCGTGGGGTGGATACGAGTCGTTGGCATTTCCGGTATGTGCGCTTTTTGATTCTGTTAGTTTTAATAAAACACCGTTGCCGTGGAATTTAGTTCGTATTTATATTGGAATTGAAGATGTAGATGTATTGATAGCGGATTTAGAACAAGCGCTGGGAAAGGTGTAGTTTTTTGTATTAGAGCCAAAGCGCTCTACTTAATAACATTTACATGCCCCACAAGCTTATGCTTAATCCCGAATAAATCGGTGATGTTAATTTTCCATATATATACATCTATTTGTGCTGCACCGTCAGTTCCATCTATTTTGCCGTCCCATCCAATATTAGTAGTAGTCGTTCTGAAAATGACATTCCCCCAACGATCGAAGACTAGAAATTCGTAGGCCCCTTCTAAAACCCCCATCAGCTTAGGCATGAATACATCATTTAAATTATCATCGTTAGGAGTAAAAGAGTTAGGAATATAAAATGTGAAATCAGAGAATATATAAATTTCTTTGTAGGCAGTATCGGTACAGCCAAATTGATTACCGGTTATGAACTCAATAGTGTAGGTTCCTGTATCCGGATAAACGTAAAATGGATTTTGATCTGATGATTGGGCATTTGAAGTATTCCCAAAATCCCATTTCCACCAAGTTGCATTTATACTGCCATCTGTAAACTGAATGTGTGGATTTGAAATACTGGCAGATCCCGGTGTCGCAGTAAAATTGGCTGTTGGAGAGGGAAATACATCAATAAAAGATTGTTTGATTAAAGATGACGAGCACCCCGCTGCGTTTGTAGCTACTAATGCTACATCGTACAGTCCGCTTGTGTTATAGCAATGTTGAGTAGTAGTACTTGTGGTTAGTGTTGTTCCATCACCAAAATTCCATACATAGTTAGTGGCAACAGATGTGTTTGAAAAGGTTACACACAAAGGAGTGCAGCCGGAAGTAGCATTTGCCGAAAGGGCTATAAGTGGCTTTTGGTTTACTATAACTAACACCGTATTTGTACTAACGCAACCGTTACTATCCGATGCAGTTACGTTATACATTCCACTATCCGCTGCTGTTGCACTAGCAATTACAGGGTTCGATAATTCGCTGGTAAAGCTATTGATTCCTGTCCAACTGTAATTAGCGCCCCCACTAGCAGACAAAGCAATAATGCCACCTTCACAAACAGGAGAAGTCGAAGAAATAGTAACCACGGGAAGTGCATTTACAACAATGCTTACAGAGGCCGTATCAAAACAATTGTTTGCATCTGCTACCGTTAGCGTGTATACACCTGAAGCAGAAGTAGAAATATTTGTAAAAATATTTTGTTGCAAAGAACTCGTGAATCCATTCGGCCCAACCCAGTTGTAGGTAGTGTTGGAAAGTAGATTAGCGGTTAGTAATACTGTGTTCCCACTACAAACTGCTGTATCACCTGTTGTTGTTATAACTGGAGTTGGATTAACGGTTATTGTTAAAATAGTTGGTAGTCCAACACAACCATTGGCTGATGGTACAATAGTGTATGTGGCCGTTCCAAGATTAGTTGTTGTTGTGTAGAGTTGTTGTTGAATTAGATTTCCTGCACCAGAACTCGCACCGATTGTATTGCTTTGTGAAACAAGCCACGCAAAGGCTGTTCCGATTGTAGCAGAGTTAAGTGTTATATTTACATTCTGTCCACTGCATATGGTTTGTAAGGCAGTTGTGGCCGTGCTGCTTGGGACAGCTTCTACAAATACCGTTCCGGTGCTAGTTGCAGAGCAACCTACATGAGCACCTACAACTGTATAGGAAGTAGTTGTGCTAGGAGATACATTGATAGCCGAGGAAGTAGCTCCTGTATTCCAACTATAATCAGTAGCTCCTGCAGCAGAAAGTATAGCTGTTTGTCCCGCGCATATTGTAGTGCTACTCACAGATACTATTGGCAGTGGAGCTACACTTACCGTTGCTACGGATGTAGCAGAACATCCTGCTTGAGTTCCTGTAACAGTATAGCTAGTGGTGGTTGTAGGTGCTACGATAATAACATGGGTAGTAGACGCATTATTCCATACATACGAAGTAGCTCCGGTAGCAGTTAGTGCAGCATTTTGCCCCGAGCAAATAGATGTTGAGTTTGCTGTAACAATAGGTAACGGCACTACACTTACAGTTGCTACAACTGTAGTAAAACATCCGCCTGTTAAAAACCCTGTAACGGTATAGTTGGTAGTAATACTTGGGGAAACACTAATGGCAGATGTGCTTGCACCAGTGCTCCAATTATACGTATTTCCACCTGTTGCAGACAGTATAGCACTTTGCCCCGCGCAAATCAGTGCCGAACTAGCAGTTACAGGAGGGTTGGCACTAACGGTTACCGTGGCTATTGCAAAATCACTGCATCCCAAATGAGCTCCTGTGACGGTATAGCTAGTGGTTGCGGTTGGTAATACAGAAATAGTTGAGGTTGTTTCGCTTGTACTCCAAAGATATGATGATGCTCCGCTCGCGCTCAGTGTAGTAGATTGTCCAATGCATACCGCTTGTGAATTAACATTAATAATTGGCAGTGGAGTTATAGAAACTACCCCAATAGTACTAGCCGAACAACCTAATGTAGTACCGGTAACTGTGTAATTCGAACTCGCGCTTGGAGAAATAGAAATACTGGAAGATGTAGCGCCTGTGCTCCAATTATACGATGTTGCGCCTGTTGCAGAGAGGGTTGCACTTTGTCCTGTGCAAATAGAGGTTGAGTTTACAGCAACAACAGGTAGTGGCACAACAATTACAGTAGCTATGGCTTGCTGACTACAGCCCAGTGCAGTACCCGTAACCGTGTAATTTGTACTTGTGCTTGGAGAAATAGAAATACTCGAAGATGTAGCGCCTGTGCTCCAATTATACGATGTTGCGCCTGTTGCAGAGAGTACTGCGCTTTGTCCCGCACAAACAGAAGTCGAATTTACAGCAACAACAGGCAGTGGCACAACACTTACGGTAGTTATGGCTTGCTGACTACAGCCCAGTGCAGTACCCGTAACCGTGTAATTTGTACTTGTGCTTGGAGAAATAACAATACTAGTAGATGTAGCGCCCGTGCTCCAATTATACGATGTTGCGCCTGTTGCAGAAAGTACTGCGCTTTGTCCCGCGCAAATAGAGGTTGAGTTTACCGCTACTGTAGGTGGCGGATTTACAAACACACTCGCAACTTCCGAACTGATGCACCCAAATAAAGTATAACTAACTGTATAATTTGTTGCTGTGGTCGGATTTACGCTTATGCTCTGCGTTGTAGCGCCACCGGGCTGCCACAAATAGATTCCGCCTCCGCTTGATGGAGTTGCTGTGAGCGTTGTGGTTTGTCCGACACAGATAGTGGGCGAATTTATGCTAACGGTTGTTGTTGCTACGGAACCCACAACAACAGTGCCTGTGATGGGGGAAATACAAGTATAACTATCATCCACGGTAACAGAATAAGTAGCAGGTGAAAGTCCACTAATGCTGTCCGTACCTTGCCCTACAGTAGGCATGGGGGACCATGTATACGTATAAGGTCCGGTATTGTTAGACACCATTACTCTAGCGGTACCATTCGTATTACCGCAAGCAGTGGGCGTACTCAACATATTGAGCGACATAAGATTACTACACTGTAAAAAATCGATGAATACACCGGAATCAAACCATCTATCAGAAGCATCGGCTATGGCCAATTTAAAGTGATATGTTTGACAAGGGATAACGCTTATACTTTGTGTTAAAACGGTAGTAAATCCATTATATACAATAGTTGTACCGGTTGCGTTATTTACAAAATAAGAGCTATTGGTAATAGCATTAATATTATCTATACTAACAATCGTAGATGTGCTTGGGATTCTGGCAATGTTATAGTTTGTATAAGATCCTCCTGTAGGGTTAGGACCGGAAATGAAAAAGCCAAAAGCATCGTTAAATGTAGCATTAACGTAGGTTGGGTATTCTTCCGAACCAAATACAAAGCGAATTGCCACTTGGCTGCATTGAGGCACAACATCAAACTCTAGCACACAACAATCAAACGTTGCAGCGGGATCTAATGTTAAAAGTTGTGGGTCGTTACAGCTTGTGCCGTTACTTATATCGCTATTGTTTACCGCTGCAAATGCCGTATTCGATGCGCTACCTGTTGTAAGAAGTATTCCACTGGCAATGCCTAGATTGGTGGTACCTCCGTTGCTAAATGTTCCGTAAGCGTTGGAGGGGCAAGAAATCGTTGCATTTGAGATAATAAGTCCCTGACCGGCAAAACCAGTAACAATAGTACTTGCGGTAGCTCCCTGATTTGTAACGACAAGTTGTGCTAGTACAAACCTACAGAAGCCTATCAACAAGCCAACTAATAAAAGCAGCTTCTTGTTCATTCACAGCTGAAAGAATTAGGTCTAAATCAGCTACTATAAGTTAATAATTATTTGAACGCAAATCCACTTGAAATAGCCATAAATGAATTGGTCTAAAATGATTTATTGTTGTGTTAAACACGCTTACAGCAAGTTAGATTTTTTGCATTTTAACTGTATACACTTTAGCAAGATTACTATATCTTTAAGAATACTTAAAAAATCACACATGCAACCAAAGTATCTTATTTTTGCATCCCCTCTAATTATTTTTGCAGAGTTTTATTTATTCTCTTGGATAGCAGAGCTATTAAGCAAACAGTCCGACTCAGCTGTATTAGCAGGTGTGGCTCTATTTTGTGTCTTTGCCATTGGAAACTATTTTTTAATACGCTATATCGTACTATTAATTAAAAACAGAAAAAAAGATGAAAAAAAGAATCCTAACGCTTAGCCTATTAACACTTGTTCTTGCAAGCTGCACGCGCATTGACGCTGGGCACGAAGGCATTTTAATAAAACAATATGGTAGCGAAAAAGGTGTGCAAGATGTATCGCTTGTTACCGGGCGTGTTTGGTACAACCCATGGACAGAAGATGTAGCGCAGTATGCAACATTTATTCAAACAGTGGATTACGAAGCATTTAATGTAAACGCAAAAGATGGTAGTGAATTTATTGTTGACCCAACACTCTCCTTTAATATAGTACCGGGAAATTCTCCAAATATATTTCGTAAGTATAGAAAAGATTTGGATGAAGTAAGTAGAACCACCATTTTAAACTATGTAAAAGATGCATTCCGTTTACAAATGAATAAATATACCACAGACGAGATTGTTAGTAATAGAGAGAAATTCGAGACAGATGTACAAAGAACACTATCCGATGTGTTATCGGCTGAGGGTTTTAAGTTAGAACAATTAACAAGTGGATTAAAATATCCCCAAACAATTGTAGATGCTGTTAATGCGAAGAATAAAGCAGTACAAGAAGCCATGAAAGTTGAAAACGAATTGCGAGTTGCAGAGGCACAAGCCAAAAAACTAATTGTACAAGCTGAAGCTGAAAAAACTGCTAATCAATTAAAACAACTATCCTTAACACCAATGCTTATTCAACAAATGTTTATTGAAAAGTGGGATGGACATACTCCGTTGTATGGCAACTCTCCCGTGCTTTTCCAATCGGTAAAATAAGTTTTTCACTAATTAATAGAACATGAACAATTATAAAACTCTGGAAGAGCTTGTAAATATTGACTCTCCAACGGGATATACGCACGAAGCATCAAAATATATTTTTAATTTATTAAAAAGCTACGGCTACAAACCCGAGTACACCAACAAAGGAGCCGTAAAATGCAAGTTAGGAGAAAACCCCAAATTAGCTATTGCAGCGCACGTTGACACACTTGGTGCAATAGTATCTGGAATAAATGCAAACGGAACTCTTGCTATTTCATTGCTTGGTGGACTTTCACTTACCAGTGCGGAAGGAGAATATGTAAAAATAATCACCATGGATGGAAAAAAATTTTCCGGAACATTGTTATTAAACAACCCTTCTTCACATGCCAACAACACCAGAGAAACAGAAAAACGGGATGTTTCAAACATGCACATACGTATTGACGAAGAAGTGTATTCAAAAAAAGATGTAGAAAAATTAGACATAAAAACGGGCGATTTTATTTGCTTTGAGCCTCGTTACCAAGAATTGAAAAGTGGATTTATAAAATCACGCTTTATGGATAATAAAGCCGGGTGCTATGTTTTATTTGAATTAGCAAGGCGTTTGGCAGCAAAGAAAAAATCGTTACCTGTAGAATTATTTTTCTCCACCTACGAAGAAGTTGGACATGGCGGCACCGCTGGCTACGCTCCTACTATTGAAGAGTTGTTAGTAATTGACATGGGTGTGTTGGGCAACGCGTGCGAAGGAAACGAGGTATCGTGCTCTATCTGTGTGAAAGATAGCAGTGGACCATACGATTTCCACTTTAGAAAAACATTGGTAGAATTAGCAGACAAAAACAAAATTCCTTACAAATTAGATGTGTATCCCTATTACGGATCTGACGGATCCGCTGCATTAAGAGCCGGAAAAGATTTTCGTGTAGCACTAATTGGTCCGGGGGTAGCAGCTTCTCACGGAGTGGAGCGTACACACAAAAAAGGTATAGAAGCCACCATTGACTTGTGCTTGGCGTATATAAAAAGCCAATATTGAGTGTTGTGCCGATAGCTATCGGGATGTGAATATTGAATTTTAAAAACAAGATTAGTTCTATTACTAAATTTTGTTTTCCCTCCTTGAGGAGGGTTAGGGTGGTGTTATAAAAAGTGGCTCCCTTGTGAGAAATAGAATTATCAATATCTTTGCTCAACTTTTTTAAAATGCGACATAACCACTTTTTCTCTTTGCTTATTTTTTTTGCTGTTACAGCAACTATGTTTGCACAGAGCTGGCAAACTTATCCCTACACACCACCCAATTGCAAAATCTCGTTTCCCATTGATGATGGTAAACATACAAGTTCCAGTACCTCTACGGAATGGTGGTATTTAAATTTGCACATTATTGGTTCGGCTCCTAATTACAAGGTGTACGATGTGATGTTGTGTTATTTTTCCAAACCTGCTACCATGCGTATTTTTAATATTGCAACGCCCAATGATGGTACTTTTCATACCGATGTAAATATTACTCAGTTTGTGTTTTCGCAACAAACCGGCAAGTGGGATTTTACATACACCATACCGCCCTTTATTAGCGACTACTCCAAGTGGACATACCCCACAGATGGCAAAACATTTAGTTACAATTCACGTGCAAAATCTATTATATACAACGATGAGCTGAATGTAAATGTGATAAGTAACAGAGCGCCTTTAATTGTTGGAGAAGATGGGTTTATAGCTATTGGTGAGCAAGGCGATTCTTCTTACTACTACTCTTACTCCAACATGAAAGTAACCGGTACGATTAAATTTGCCGGTGTAGTAGATACTATATCATCGGGCATTGCTTGGATAGACAGGCAATACGGACCATTTACAGTAGGTATTAATCCTGACAATTACTATGAGTGGTTTTCACTTCAACTCGATAAACCGGGCACTACACCGGGCATTCCGCAAACCCCATCGGAGTTTAATATTTGGCAGATATTTTCAGATACCAACAGTATTCCAAGCACACCATCGTCACGACTTGTAAGTGCTATGTATGATGATGATTCACAAGATACCTGTTCTACTTTTATATTCGAAAGAACGGGCTATTGGCACGATCAAGTGAATAATAAATATTATTCTAGCGGTTGGCGATTTATCAATCCCTTGCGTGGAATAAATGTAGAAATGACACCCCTAATTCTAAACCAGTTGACGAATGTTGTATTGTTTAAGTTTTGGGAGGGGGGAACATCTTTAAAAGGCACGATAGGAGGAAAACCCGTGAGCGGTAATGGTTTTGCAGAGCTTGTAGCCGGGCGAGGTACAAACATTTTTACACCCTCCGTGCCCACTTCGCTGCAAGCAACTGCTTTTCAAGACCACTACTCACTATCGTGGCAGGCAAGCACCGCAGGCTCGTTTCCACTTGGCGGATATAGAGTGTACCGCTCTGCCACCAACGAAGGATACTGGGAATACATAGGCACCACTACAAACACGTATTACGATGATTTTTCTGCTCCGGCTTCTTCCGGCTATTACTACACGGTTAGCAGCTTTGACAATCAGTCTGCTAAATCGGCCAGTAAGCACGCCAATGCAGTTTGGGTAAACTCATTTACAACAAGTTTATCCGAAGGTAGCATAGTACTTATCCCAAATCCAACAGAGGGGGTCACAACAGTTTATATCCCTTCGTATTCCAAGGAAAACACAACAACGCTTGAACTATTCAGTGCCAATGGAAAACGGTTAAATACCATTTCTATTACCTCTAGCGCTACACAGCTTGATTTATCAACATTTTCAGAAGGCGTGTATATTGTTAAAATAATTGATAACAATGGTGTTAGTGTGAATAGAATAATAAAAGAATAACATATAAATGAATTGTTTATAATTCTAATTCTTGCACACTTCTTTTACTCAATCCTTTAGGAGTATAGCGGGGTGTTAACCTTGCAATTGTGAATCGATTAAGAAGGAGAACGAAATAGATTACAAGTTTCATTATTATGGTAGTTTGCACATAACACGAAACTATTGTGCAACAATTATTCCGGTTTTTTAATTCATTTTCCTATTTTTGCGTCCAACAAACTTTAAACTTTCCAACTTTAAACTTAATTATATGAAAGGACCTATTTCTCAATTTATTGAAAAAAATTATTTACACTTCAACTCTGCCGCACTGGTAGATGCTTCTAAGGCATATGTTACTCACCTGGAAGAGGGCGGAAAAATGATGATTACCCTTGCAGGTGCTATGAGTACTGCGGAATTGGGAATATCCTTAGCAGAAATGATTCGCCAGGATAAAGTTCAAATTATATCTTGTACAGGAGCTAACTTGGAAGAAGATATTATGAACCTAGTTGCACACAGCCACTACAAGCGTGTTCCGAACTACAGAGACTTAAGTCCACAAGACGAGTGGGATTTGCTAGAGAATGGCTTTAATCGTGTTACAGACACATGTATTCCGGAAGAAGAAGCTTTCCGTAGATTACAAAAGCATATTTATAAATTATGGAAAGATGCGAACGATAAGGGAGAGCGCTACTTTCCACACGAGTTTATGTACAAAATGTTATTGAGTGGGGTGTTGAAAGAATATTATGAGATAGACCCAAAAAACAGTTGGATGTTGGCGGCTGCAGAAAAAAATTTACCAATCATATGTCCGGGCTGGGAAGATTCTACCATGGGAAATATTTTTGCATCGTATTGCATAAAAGGAGAAATACAATCCACCACCATGAAGTCGGGAATTGACTATATGGTGTGGCTTAGCGACTGGTACAGAAAAAATTCATCAGGCAAAGGAGTTGGTTTTTTTCAAATTGGTGGTGGTATAGCAGGAGATTTTCCTATTTGTGTAGTGCCAATGATGTACCAAGATTTAGAGTGGCATGATGTTCCATTCTGGGGCTACTTCTGTCAAATATCCGATTCAACAACTAGTTATGGCTCTTATTCCGGAGCGGTGCCAAATGAAAAAATTACGTGGGGAAAATTAGATAAAACAACGCCTAAATTTATAATTGAGAGTGATGCTACAATAGTTGCGCCACTTGTATTTGCCTGGATTTTGGGGCAATAGAAGTTAGGATACTACCTTTTTGATGTAAACTCCAGATTTTCGATTTAATTCAAATAAAAAAAGCCGATTCAATTTATGAATCGGCTTTTTTTATTAGTTAGGACCGTCCCGATAGCTTTCGGGATCGAACCGATGTCCGCCAACTGGCGGATAAGAGCCCAACATCGTAACTTGAAGAAAATAAAAAAGCCGACTCAAATTAATGAATCGGCTTTTCTCTAGTAGAACGGGTTTGCATGACATCGAAGCGGTTTGTGGCCGACTTTCTTGGCATAAAAAAACACCTGTTCGGTTATTGAAAAGACCTCTAGCTTAAGTTTGACTTTTTCTCCCCGCAAAAATACCATTATTTTGGCTTTTGCGGGGTTTTTCTTTCAACATTGCCCAAACCCTCGTTACCAAAGAATAAAAGCCGTAAAAAGCGAAACGTTTTGACGGTTCAGGAATCCGTTTTTACGGCTTATTTTAGCCTTTACTTAATAGATTGGAATTATGAAAGAAGAAACAATGGGATTTAAAGACTTGATTATGTCAATTCAGGCAATGAGAGCGCAGGCAGAAACGCTTTTAGCTAATAATAACACTTACAATAAATTATTGCAAGTACTTATTTCTAAGGATTTTTATGACGAAAACAATGAGGATCGTTATTTTAGTAGTAAAGAGCTTCAAGAGTTAACTGGTTTAAGTCATCAGAAAATCAAATCCCAAATGGAGCAAATTCATGATGAAATTTTTAAAATTGCTTTCGATAATCCGGATTTATTCAATTTTAAAGAGTTGATTTATGCCTTTTATGTCAAAGGATGGAGGAACTCCATTAATTTTAAAGGCAAAATACCTATTATGCCAAGAGTCGGTGATGATTTTGAATTTCCATTCTTGAGAGCATTTAATAATGGTATGGGCAATTTCTTTGTTAGTAGAATCCAACATGAATTTACAGACAAAGCTCAAATAATTCACGTCTGGTTGGAAGCAGGGATTTATAACAGCTATGAAAAGTTTAAAAAAGATAAAGACGACTTTGAAAACCACGAAAGGTGGCTCAGGAACTTGAAAAATTCAACTTAAAAATCAAGGGTAGCTTGAGTAATTTTCTTAGGGTGGAACGTACCAATAATTAAGAAAGGATTTGGAGCAACCAAGTGGAATTGAGCAGAAGTGCCTAAGTAAAAATGTAAATCTTTAGTCATCGCAAAATCATCAAAATACTTAGCTTTTACAGCTTTGCAAGCCTCTTCTTCATTACCAAGTTTTTTAAGCATATTCCAAAACAAAGCACCGACCTCCCAATCTTCAATCATTATTGTACTTTCTTTTCCTTGGTTATCAGAAAAAACATAGGAGAATTTGTAAGGCAATTTTTTTACTACTTCTAGTCTGTTTTCGGCATCAGGTTCAAATAAGTTATACTGTCGAAGAACTGCAAGTTTTTTCTCATCCCACTCCCGATCAACGGATTCCCATATAAAATCCAATACTTTAGTTGGCTTAAAAACAGCTAATGAAGTTTCTATATTTCTGTCTTTTGCTTCAGCAATTAACTCTGTAAGGCTGAAGTAAACCTTATTTAAGACAAATTTTCTTCTTTCCATCCAAGCATCACCATCAGTGGGTATACTTCCGATAATCTTAATTTCTGTATCGTGTGTAATAGGTCTGTAACTCTCCGGACGAAAATCACTATCGTTTTTTACCAAGTCAATTTCAATCCATTGGTATTTACCATATTGCTCATGGTAAGCCTTTTTTCGGAACTGAACAGGGTAAATTCTAATCCACGTGCCATCTTCCCTAAATCCGGCAGTACAAACCAACTCCTCATATTTAGCTGATAAGGTTGGATAGGTTTTTACTGTAATTAAAACTTTTGTAAGTGCCATTTTACAGATGTTTTAATTCATACTTCCATTCGGGCAAATGTGTAATCGCTTTAGCTAAAGTTCCTCTATGGCATTGGCATTGGTGAGCTTCAAAGCAAGTTAATGCAACTCTATCATTCTCTTTTAAAATATCAAGTACCTGATGAACTGTTGATTTCTTTGCTACTAGCGTAGTCTTTTCATATTCTTTAAATAAACGATCGTAATCGTTTTGAGTATTTAGACTTTGACGTTTATCTGAATCTATACCAAGATCCGGAATATGAATGTATTTTATATCAAGGTTTTCGCAAGCTTTTTGTAATTGACTCTTTGAAAAACCATACTTCATGCTCAGTGGATTTTTCCTTACATCACAAAGCACCTTAACATTGTTAAGAATGAGTTTGTTTAAATACTGCTCAAGACTTATACCTTCGTATCCAATAGTATAAAGAATTGTATCATCATTTGCAGGTACGGTTTTGGCAACTGTCTTCAATTCTTCAGTACTTAAAAACTTCTTTGAAATAGTGCTTTTGAAAGCGTAGTAAGGATAATTCTTATACGTAAATTCTATTAAATCATCGCTTGAAGCTTTACCAAACTTGTTTTTGATATAAAGTAATGTTTGCTTGTCTTTAGCGGTAAGTGTAGATGTGTAATTTGTTTTATCTGTCTTTGTCCACTTTTCCTTTTCTTCCGCCACCATTCCATATTTCATCATAGTGCGCATATCAGCATAAGACTGGAAAGAAAAGCATCCTTGTTTGTATGGAACAAAATCAAACGCAGGTTTCTCCTGATGCTTGGTAAATAAAAAGAGTAATTTTTGGAAGGAAATTTTACCTAATTCTCCATTAAAAGACTCTAAAAGGGCTAATATGACTTTTCTTCTATAATACACAGTACAAAGTTATCTTTTTTTTTCTTGACTAAATTGAAATTATAATTCATTTATTAAATGCTTTATGTTAGCTGAATAGTCTTAACCTTTTAGACGTTCAATTCAGTTCTTAATGTTCTAATAACTCCAATTGCACTTATTATTTCAGATGAAATCTCGTGCTTGTTTATGTCATGGTGACTTAGTGGGTTTAAAACCAGTTTTCTGAAGCTTTCAATATTTGAAGTCGTTGCAGGAGTTAAGTTACACCTTGTTGGATATGCATTTTTATAATCCTTGATTGCAATCCAAAAATTATCAGTATTTAAATCTGAGATGGAAAGCTTAAAGGAAACAGGCAATGCTTTTGACAAACAATATCTTTTTAAAATAAATTCAAATGCAGATCGCAGATAAACACCTGCGGCTTTGTTATCCCCTTGATTATAGTAATCCTCTGCTTGAGTGATGAACCTTGAAATATGACTCCCGCTTTGCTTGTCATTTCCATAAATCATTACAGGCTGTTCAAATCCCTTTCTAGTACGCCTACTATATAATTCGATTGTTTTCCAAGAAGAGTTCTTTTCTAAATAAAACTTCATATATTCATACCAAGGTTTATCATAAGTGGTAATAAATTTCTGATAATCAGAAAAATGATTCTCAAGTATATCAAAAAGTGGTAAACGATTAGCTATGTCTAATCCAATAAAAATATCATCCAAAAAAAGTATTTTTGATTTGATGTTTAATTGAGGATGTCTTTTAACCATACCGAGATAAATAGAAATGGCAATAGCAGAAAGTCTAGCTTCATTTAGAAATAAATGTGGTTCACTTATTTCCTTTTCGAGATAATAAAGTTTTATCGATACATTGTTGTTTAAGTATCCATTAAATTCGGCATTAGGTTTTGTTTCTTTATAAAAGAGTTTGAATCTTATTCCATGTTTAAACTCATCCAAAATAGGTTGAGCTACCTTATTAATATTATCAGCACTACTATCTTTGAATAATTCCCGGAACGCCTTATTAAAAGAGCCTATTGCTTTTTCAACATCATTCTTCTTATTGGCCATTTTGTATTTGTTCCCATCCAGCTCCTTTTTGCATGAAAATTCTACATTATCCCAAAGTTCACCTAACTCTCTACCACCTGTGATAACTGTACTCCTAAAGTGTTTTAGAACCCCCTTTACCAACAAATCAAATAGATCAATTTCCTGTCCTTTTTTAATATTATGTATTCCCAACAGGTGCTTATAAGTTAAAAAACTCTTTAAACCTATTGCATCACGTATACTATTATCAGTTGGCGAATATGTGTCCTTTTTCTTTTTGCTAAATAAGTAAGCTTTATCAACAAGATTTCCATCTTTATCCGGATTAAATGTGACCTTAATATAGCCTTTACCACGCTCATTCTTATTTATGAAAATATTTTCGAGTTCATCAAAATCTATATCTTCTCTTGAAGATTGAAAGAAGTCTTTTAGCGCATAATATAAAGAACTTTTGCCACTTCCATTTTCACCATAGACAAAAACATTTTTACTACCTATGTCAAATGAGTGTTTTTTATAAAACGCCTTATAATTGTTTATTTCTATTGTCTTAATTTTCATTTAAAAAAATCTTTAATAATTCTGATTTCTTCTATGCTATCTAATGTTTCCAAATTATTTCTTACTACATGATTAGGATCGTACAATTTGTTAAATACAGATGTGATAATTTTCATATTCCCTTCGTCATTCAAAGAGGTATCTATTTTATTTAATTTCGGTATATGTTTAATTAAATGTTTATTTACCATTTCAATTTCTTTACTGAAATATGATTCGTAGATAATTGAATTTAACAATGCTTCAAAAAAGGAAATTTCTATTTTTCTTTCATCAACACTTTTAAGAAAAACAATATAGTCAACCAAATTAACTAGTATATCAACTGCCTTCTCAGAGAAAACAGGTATAGGTATGCTGTTGAGTCCTCGAACTCCGACATGCGGGGTAGCCTTATTTCCTTTTCTTAAAATCTCCTTTTCTATTGCATAATAACTTATTATTTCACTATTTAAAATCGCGCAGCATAATTTCAAATTACTTAAATCATCAGATGTGCCTACTAATAAACCGTATGATCCATAAATTTGATCTAAACATATAGCTGACATAATTGTTTGACCGGATTCAGGAATAAATAAATGAGGCTGAATATATCGCTCAGGGTTTCCTAAAACAATTGTTGCCCCACTATCTCTTAATTGCTTTTCTCGTTCTAAATCAAAAATAAAATAACCATCCTCTGGATCTAGTTTGTAAGAAAATTTTTTAATATTCTTTGTTCCAGCCAAATAAGGATAATAACCAACTTTCTTTTCTTTTGACAAAAAGTATTCTGAACACCCGCCAATATTTACTCCCCTATTAACAGTGAGGATATCCTCCAATTTATTTTTATGAATTTCTATTTTATCTATTAATTCTTTATTATCACCTACATGAAATTCAAGTTTACCATTCTTTTGAAAATCAATTTGTGAGATTAACTTTGAATCTGTTAGCTGTCCCTTAAAGTATTTTAGTTTAGTTGATTTCTTTTCTTTATTAATGCCAAACACAACACAATCAACAATTGCCTCAAAAGGATCTAGATTAGTTACAATAAAATCAATGGAATAATTTTTCAAGAGATATTCTCTAAGGTTAATATAGGAAGGCAATACTGCAAGAGTTTTATTTGTAATAAAGGATAAGAACCCCTTTTTATTAAGAAGTTTAAGCCCCTTTTCTGTCAATAGATTCATGCTGTTAATTCTATCATTCGTTTTAATAACATGATCATAATTATTTTTAAAATAACTCTTTGTTAAATCAGTAATTTCTTGTCCATTATTTCCATAATACGAGATATAAGGCGGGTTACCAATTACAATGTCAAAACCATTTTTCTTATGCCAAACTTCAGAAAAGAATAACCTGAAATCAAAGTCAATCACTATTCCAGTAAATTCTTCACTCGTTGATAATATTCTATTGATTTCATTATTAATGTTTTTCCTAAGTTGCTTTTTCCTTGTTTCATCAGTTAAACCAAAAAATTCATCCTTTAAAACTTCTAATTTTTTTGTTGCATCATCGTCTACAAGATTTTTTTCAGGCAAACCAATTATACTATTACCCTTAATGATTTTATAATCTAAATTTGGAAGAGCCTCAATGCTATAAAAATCATCCTCGTCAACAATTAAACTTAACCACAAGCGCAGACGAGCAATATCAATTGCTGACGCATCTATATCAACTCCATATATACTTTCTTGAATAGTGTGTCTTTTAACACGATAGATATATTTAGAATTGTCTTCTTTATAATCTTCATAATCAAGTTCTATTTCACTCAGTTTTGAAACTAAATAATCTTTACTTAAATATGGTAACAAGACCTTTTGTGCAGTAACTAATTCATGTAATAACCCAACAGGAAAAGCTCCTGAACCAATAGAGGGGTCACAAATCTTAATGGTTGTAATTCTATTGTCTATAATATCAGCATTAACTCTTATTGATTCAGGTAATTGAAATTTATAGCTACTGGTTTCTTTGCCTTTTTCAATAATTGTAGTGTCATTTTCTGTTGCTAAAAATCCTTTTCGGATGAATACTTCAATATCTTCTTTTGATACCAAATTTTTTGCGTAATGTTCTATCTCAAGTTTTGATTGCCCCTTTTTATTATTAGAACCCCTAAATATTGCAAGTTGATCTTCACCTAAAGCCTGATAGCTTTCCTGATCATCATTTATTGAATTAAAAAGATATTGTATCAAGCTTTCTTGACACATATAATGTACAATCTCTCTTGGAGTATAAAAGGCTCCTTTGCTTTTTCTCTCTTTTATCTCCAACATATTTTCAAATACTTTTCCAAGCATTTCAGGGTCAACTGCGACTTCCTTTTCAAGTGGCTCATCCTCTTTAATAGTAAAATTATACCTATCAAAAACATCCAGAACCCCCGTTCCTTTATCCCCATTTTTATTCTTTTCCTCATTCCTAAATAATTCATTTGGAATAACGATTTGAACATTTTCCCAGTCATAGTCCGCCTCAAATAATCCTCCATTTAAAAATGGAATTTTACAGTCAAATCTTTTATAATAGGCAGGATCTGGACTTTTTGTTCGTCCTTTAGCAAGAGCTTCGTAAAAAAGAAATTTCAAATAATCATTAAAGAAATTTTTCTCTTTTTTGCTTGCATCATCAAATAATTTCTGAACAAACTTTTTCTCACCTTTTCCCCATGGCTCATTTTTAGGAACGCCAAGCCACCCTTTTTTTTGCAAGAAATATAAGAAAACAATTTGCCCTAAAAGTTTCTTTGTAAAGCGAGCCGTTTCAATTTCGGCATCTTTAATAACTTTTTGTACAAGTTCATCATTCTCGAAATGTTCGGATAGCTTAATATATAAATCCTTATACTGATCAAAGAATTCATCCGTAACTTTTTCTATACTAAAGCAGCCTTCAAGATCTTCAAGGGACGGCTTACTGTATGTGTTTTGTAGGACTGGTAATAGTTGCTTCTGAGCAGTATGTGCTTGCTCATGTTCACCAACGAGAAAACTGTAACGCTTTGCAGGAGTCAGTTCCTTTTTTGTTTTAATTTTTCCTTTTTGATCTCTAAAGCTTTCATGTTCAATCTTAATAAAAGAGAACCTCCAGTCTGCACCATTATCATCCCTGCTATAAAAGGCGGCAAGTGCGTAATCTCTGCCTTTATCATTAAGTCTTTTTATAACAAAATTTCTCAATGAAGTTCTTGCTTTTTCTAGCTTTGAAGTCGCTTTAGTTTCAATAACTAAAAGTTCCATTTCGTTTCCTTCTGGGTCGGTGTAGATACCTAATCGTTTAAATCGATTGATATGCTCCCTAAACGACTCATATATGTAATTTCCTTGAGCCCAATCTCTTTCCTTTTGCTCATCGTAATCATTTAACAAGTTTTTTAGGAAGAAAGTAAATTGTTCTAAATCAAACCTTGCATTAAAGGTCTTTTCGATAAGTTGTGTAGCTTCTTTTTTTTCCATTATGCCTTAGTCAAATATCCTGATAAAATAACTTCTCTTTTAGTAAAACTTCCTCCATGCTGATTTTCTTCCGCAACAATAGTTCTAATGTGTTTCCTCAGTATGCCAAGCATTTGCAAGGGGTCTAATACCTTTTCAAATTCCTTTTTAATTGCTTGAGCGGTCTTTTTTGCCAAGCTTCCTTGAGATAACATAAATTTCACACCATTAATAAACTCTTCATCACTATCGGTAAACTGCTTACAGTTTTTAAAAGTTTTATCTTTTAATCTAGTCTCTATATATTTTAAATTTGATCTTCCTCCACTTCCTTCATCGTCATCCGAAATAGTTGAGTCTAATTCAAACCTAGCTCTATTTATATCTAATTTTTGGAAGTACTGTTTTGACGGTATTTTATTTCTTTCAGTATTAGGATCACATTCAAGTATTTTTACAGCATCAAAAAAGGTTATTTCATTTGATTCAGTATTTACATTCAAATAAAACTTTTTTAGTTTACCTAATCTGAAAAATGTGACTAATTGATCAGATTCAATTTTAGTTGTTTCAAAACCGGAACGAGCTTTTTTAGGTAGGGTTTTAATTTTTTCAAATAGATCCGGATTTTTATCTCTTATTTTTCTAATTAACTCCAAATATTTAAGTTCGGAATCTCCATCTTCATCTTCTCCGGTGTATGACTTCTTATTATTTAAAGTATCAAATAATTCTTGGCTTCCTATTTCTTCTCCATCAGAAAGATACTTGGCATCTTCTCCCAAAATGTCATGAAACATTTGAATTTTGTTTGTGATATTTTGTTCTAATCCCAAATGTTCATCTGATTGTGTTGTAGGAAAAAAGTTGTATATAAACACTTCAGGATGTTTTGTTCCCAAACGGTTAACGCGCCCAACCCTTTGTAACACTCTTGTTGGATTCCAAGGCAGGTCGTAGTTAATTAAACAGTTTGATCGATGTAAGTTTATGCCCTCCGCCAAAACATCTGTAGTAATCAAAATCCGTATATCATCAGATTTATCTTTTTGAGTTGGATCGAAATTATTCTTAATTATTTCACGAGAAATATTATGTTTTGAAACTAACTTACTATCCGAATGTCGTCCTCCCTTACTTGAATAAAACATAACTTCTCCAGGAAATTCAGAGATTAATTTTTCAAAAATATAATCCCCAGTTTCTTTTGATTCAGTAAATACAACAAGTTTTTGCTTCTTAAGGCTTTTATTACTTTTTAAATCAGCAACAAACTGTTCAAGTTTCGGATCATCGTTTATTGCCGCCCAATTCTTCTTTATTTCTTTAAGTGTTTCTAAGTCATGTTCTAAATCTGTAATAAAATCTTTTCTGAAATCTTTAGAATCGTATTTATGCGCCTTTTCCTCTTCAACATACTTCTCTAATTTTTCAAAATCATCATTGTCTAATAAATCATATACATTTACTTTCTTACTAATGTATACAGTTCCCTGATTATACATTGCAATGAAATTATTATAGGAATCAATAAAACGATCTACACTTTGTTTAAAAGCGAAAAAACTACTTTCTAAACGCTTTACCAATATTCCTTTCATAAAGCCTCCAACGTTTCTTTGTTGCTGAAGTTCAAATGCACTTAAACCTTTGTTGCCTATATAGTAGGTCAAGGGTATGTATCTTGAATACTTAAAACTTTGAAGTAATTGTATTGTTGAATTAAAAACAGTTTCCGTTTTTCCTTTAAAATAATAAACAATCTTACTCGGGTCTTGAACTTCAGGAAATACAATGCCTTGGTTTTTTATATCGTTTTTAAAATAATTTACTACATCTTTCCTTGTCCTTCTAACCATTACATGTTTTAGAACTTTATCTTTGATTTCATTAGAAACCTCTTTGATGGCTTTTTTATAAGCATCTTCCTCCTCACGTAGTCTGTAAACAGCTCCCTTATCATCTTTATAGATTTTAGGTTTAAACTCATCCAACTTCTTTTTTAATTTATTAAAGAAGGACACTAAATTAGGAACACCCGGAATGGTTGAATTCTTTGGTGCTTGAAATAGTTTTAGCTGAGAAAAAATATCGTCAATAGTATTATTTAATGGTGTTGCTGTAACCAAAACTACTTTTTTACCTCTACAAATATCTAACAGATCAGCATAAGATTGAGTAGCTTCATTTCTAAATCTATGCGCTTCATCAACAACTACATAATCGTATTTTTCTATTCCCTTCTGAATTATACTTTCCAGTTTACCAAGTGATTCAACTTCTGCTGGCACTCGGAATTCAAGTAAACTCTCTTTCCAATAGTCTTGTAGAACAGGAGGGCAGATCACAAGTATTCTACCCCTCAATTGTTGTAGGAGTTGCGCTGTTATAAATGTTTTACCGAGACCAACAACGTCAGCAAGAAATACTCCATTATACTCTTCCAATTTTTTCAAAGCCTGAATTACTGCTTGTTCTTGATAGTCTAGTTTCATAAACCCATCAGGTAGAAATGATTCATATTTATCCTGAAGATTAATATCTTCCTGTAAGTACTCGTAAATAAGCTTTAGATAAAGTTCATAAGGTTTTATAGAATCGTTGAGCCATGTTTTGTTCTTTACCGAATCAACAAACTCATCAGAAATATCAATGGAGTCTTTCCATAATGTTTCAAATTGATTCAAGGCATACTCAATATCACGTCTATCTTTTAAGTGAACATTGAACTCTCTATTAGCAACAAGACCGTTTAATGAAAAATTACTCGAACCCGTAATAACAGAACCATATTGGATATGACTTATATTTTCTTTATATCTACTGATATAAACTTTTGCATGAATATTTTTTGAAGGATAAGCTTTAATTTCAAGTTTTTTACCATTGCCACCATTTTTTTTGTCTTGTTCAGTATTAGAACAATCCGCTTGCAAAAAATCTATGAAATGTCGTAACCCAATTTCCAATCTTTCATCGATCTCTCTAGAGTTCTCAATCTCATTTATTAAATTCTTTTGAAATTCTTTTTTTGCATTATGATGGGATTCAAAATCAAACATAGTTTGTGTTTGATATTGATTTATTGTTTTATAGGCATCTTCATCTACCCCAAGTCCCACTAGAATACGGACTTTATCTATTGGCTCTATTGATTCGTATAATTGATAAAATCCGCTAGAACGAAAGTAACCAACCAAAACATCAAAATATTGAGTATCCTTTAACGTTGTTCTAAAACGGTCGAGCAAGGTTTGACCTTCTTCATTGGTAAAAAAAGTAAGATCAGTATGTATTTTATTTATAGTTTCTTGAGTCATTACTTATTTTTTAGATTTCAATTTTTTAATCGATTGATTTAAAATTTCAATAGCATACTCTTCGCTTTTAAGTTGTTTTACAAGCTTTTGGCTATTCCACTCAACCATTATTTCTTTTTCGTCTAGCTTATAAAATTTAACCAACTCTATCAATTGCTGCTTTGTTGGTTTTCTTTCATCCCTTTCTATCTTACTAAGTACTGCCTGATCCATATCGATTGAACCAGCTACCTGTCTTAATAATAGATTTCTTTTTTCCCTTTCTTTTCGAAAAATTTCTCCGAGTGAATTCATTTTACTTATGTTGGCTTGACAAACTATGTCAAATATATACTTTGTTTTGATTTTTGAAACCTTTTCAGCATTCTTTTTATTAACCACCTTAAAAAAGTTAAAAAGAACAGAAAATATAACTCCCTTTCACTCCTTTTAAGGAAAAAACAGAAAACTCGCTCCCAAACCGGGAAAGTGCCCAAAACCATCACCGTTACTTTGCCCCTGTAAAACGTCAAAACATAAAAACAGGTAGCAATGGCAGCAGAAGCAATAGGAAAATCAAGCGGGATCATCAGAAAGAAAAACATTGAAAAAGATCAAAAAACATTGAAAGAGTTTTTTCAAACCGACAAAGTGGCCAAAAACACCACCGTTAATTTGCTCCAGTAAAACGTCAAAACATAAAAACAGATAACAATGGCAGAAGAAGGGAAAAACAAAACAAGTAACATTCTTGAGGGAGATCAGGATAAAGGAATTCCATCATGGTTAGTCCCAATCCTGAGCGGATTAGGCAGTATGGGTGGTAGCTATATGCTTTGGGTAAAACCATTACAGGACAACTTTAAAGCAATGACAGAACAAATAGAAGATTTAAAAGATGACATCGCAGAAATTAAACTAAAACAAAAGCAGGTGGACAGAGACTTCTATAGTAAGCTTGAACAGGCCTTAAAAGGATTGGAAGGAGAAACGTCAAAACGTTTTAACGCTTCAAAAGAAGAGGAGGAAGATGATGAGATTATCTCCTTTAACAAAAAGGAGAAGTATGTAAAACCAACTAAGAAAAAAACATCAATACTCAGATAATATGGAAACCGCCACATTCAAAAGATTTACAGTTCCATTAGATATTTTGACGGATATCGTCAAAGTAATTCTGGAGATGGAATTAAAAAATGAAATAACAGCAGTCAATGAAAATAAGGCTTTTATTGAAATCAAAGTAGAGTATCAAAACGGCTTGGGCTTTCATCAAAAAGCAATCGCCAACATCGAAAGCATTTTAGATGATTATAACTACTATCGTTTTGAAGAAGAAGAAACCGATTGGAGAAACAGTTAAGATGATAAAGACTTGTGCATATTGTAATAAAGAATTTGAAGCAAGACGAGTGGATAAACATTTCTGCTCTGCATCTTGCCGGCAATTAAATCATTTGCAGAAGAAGGCTATTACCTTATTTGGGAATGAGAGCAAATCTATTGAAGAGCCTAAAGAAGTTATTATCCATCAAACTACTCCTGCAATTGAAGAGGAATCTGTTGTAATAAAAAAAGAAAAGACAGTTGAAAAGCAATACAAGGAACTTGAAAGCAGGTTTGTTAATGATATTATATCACAACTAAAGCGCAGAAGTATTGAAGTTTCAATTCAAGCATATGTACAGAACAATAAGGCATTTACAAAGAGTGTATCATGGATAAATGTTCGCCTACGATGCTTGATTGAAATTCTGCTTTTAATTTCTGAAAGAAAAAGTTTGCCATTAGCTGACTTAGTTGAAATTACAAATGCCTTTACATTATTGCTAAAGTCTGAACATCTGAAAAATATATCTGAACACTACCCTTATTACCAACTGATAAAGGATTTAAGAGATAAGTTGAAAAACATTTATATAGAAAACGAAGATTCAGACTTCGTTCAAATCAAACTCGTCCGGAGAGTAAAAATTGATCTGATCGTTTATCGCTGCGAGCTCAGATCAGTTGCATCAAAAGTAAAATTCAGCGAATTAAATTTTAAAACAAAAGATAAATGAGAACTAAAGAATTTGAAGTACAGAATGATTTTATCTGCGAGTTTGCAGAGGCATTAGCAGAACACGAATTAACTAATGAAATCAACGGAGTAACAGAAGATGGAGAAATCCTGATTGAGGTGAGTTATGAAAAAGAAGATCGGGCTGCTGTATTTGCCTTGACCGAACTTCTTGATGATTACTACGAAGAAGAGGAGGAGG
This sequence comes from Bacteroidota bacterium, assembly GCA_017303975.1. Taxonomy (NCBI): domain Bacteria; kingdom Pseudomonadati; phylum Bacteroidota; species Bacteroidota bacterium. The sequence goes on along the minus strand of JAFLBG010000004.1, from coordinate 47,344 downwards.
AGCAGGAAGAAGAGGAAGATTAGCCCGTTTTTGCAAATACCTTAAAGTATAAAAAGGTCTCCGCCTGTGTTCCGCACACGTTGGGGCTTTTGGCGGGACTTTTTTATATGGAAGGCATGAATTATGTTAGACAGGCTGAAAGTCAATAATAGCAATAAGTTTGGAGGATTTAAAATGAGAGTGATTGAATTAAATAAGAAAGAAAGTGTGAAGGAAGTAACACTTGAGAGAGCAAGAGAGTTGTTGAATAATAAATCCATAAGTGATGAAGATTTGAAAAAGCTTATGAACAACCTGAGAGCATTTTGCCGGATTGTAATTGAAATCAGGCAGAGTATAGAACAAAAAAATAATACGCAGAATTCTTTTGAAGAATTAAAAGAGGCTGCATAGTAATAACCATAAAAACGAAAACCATGAAAGAAAACAAAATCAAAAAACCTGATTCAAAAATGATTCAGGATGAGCTAAGCGAAATGCAAGTGTTTGAACAATTCGCTAAAGGAAGTAAGAAAACAAAAGGTGCAGGTAATAACTGCGTCATTTACACAAGGGTATCCGGCAAGGAACAGGAAGAAGGTTACAGCTTGGATACACAAAAGAGAGAGTGCGAAGAATTTGCTGAAAAGAATGGATTAAACATTCTTGGTTACTTTGGAGGTACTTATGAGAGCGCAAAAAATGACGAGCGTAAGGAGTTTAATAAAATGCTTCAGTCAATAAAACGAAGCAAACAAAAAGTGTCGTACATAATTGTTTACATGCTCGACCGATTTTCAAGATCGGGTGCAAACGCCATTTATATAAAAGAGCAATTAAAGCAACAAGGTATTTACATCCAATCAGTGCGACAGCCAGCTGATGGTTCGACCTCCAGCGGTGATTTTCAGCAAAACATTCAAATGATTTTTTCGCACTACGATAATCAGTTGCGAAGAGAACGTTGCATGGCAGGAACAAGAGAAGCTTTAATGAGGGGAATTTGGTGTGCGCACACTCCGATAGGTTATGATAAAATTATAGTAAACGGAGAAACTAGACTCGTTGTAAATAATGAGGGTAAATTATTACGCAAAGCATTTTATTGGAAAGTAAACGATAACCTGAACAGCGAGCAATGTGTTGCAAAGCTTGCAAACATGGGATTAAAAATATCCCACCAAAGAATGTCGACTATTTTCAGAAACCCTTTTTACTGCGGTTTGATTTCGCACAACCTTTTGGAAGGGCAGTTGGTTGAAGGCAAGCATGAGAAGTTAATTTCAAAAGAAATATTTCTTGCAGTAAATGAAATTCAAAACAAGAACTCTTTTGGTTATAAGCAAACACCCGAGCAAATTAATATTCCTTTAAAGGTTTTTGTAAAGTGCGACAAATGCGGTGTTGGGTTAACCGGATATGTTGTAAAAAAGAAAGAGCTATGGTATTATAAATGCCGGACAAAAGGATGCTGCGTAAATAAGGCTTCCGAAACGTTAAACCGTCAATTTGAAAACGTTTTGACGGATTTTGTGCTTGATCCAGAGAACCTAAACTTAATGCAGGAATTGCTGATAACCGAGTTTAATGAACGCACAAGGGATAATGAGGAAGCCGTTAGATTACTTAAAGAGCAATATCAGGATATTAAGCGCAAATTGGAGCGTTTGGAGGAGCGCTTTATGGACGAAGAAATCACCAAAGAATTGTACCTTAAATACGTTGAGAAACATAAAGAGGAACAGGTCAAAATTCAACGTGATTTGCAGGATGTCGAACTTAGCGCTTCGAACCCGGAAGATTGCGCACAGCTAATTACAAGCTACGCCAAAGACCTGCGCCAAATGTGGCTTTCTGCCGATTATATGCAAAGACAAAAGCTACAAAACTACTTGTTTCCACAAGGGCTTCGCTACTGCAAGGAAAAAGGGCTAGTTCGTACCGAAGAATATAACTCGGTGTTTTTGTGGATTGCCCATAAACAGCGAGAATTAGGGCAAAAAAAATGCGGCATACCAAGTTTAAACCTTGATGATGCCGCTTTGGTAGCGGGGACCGGACTCGAACCGATGACCTTTGGGTTATGAGCCCAACGAGCTACCAACTGCTCCACCCCGCAATATATTTTGAATACCTTAATGAACGATTATATTTGAAAGAGCAAATATATATATTATTACCTTAGTACCAAACATATTACCTTAACATTAGACAAAATCAAGCTATAATCCCATGAGTACTACAAAACATAAGGCAGGATTCGTAAATATAATTGGAAACCCCAATGCCGGAAAATCCACTCTAATGAACGCTTTGGTTGGGGAAAAGCTATCTATTATTACCCCTAAAGCACAAACTACAAGGCACCGAATAATGGGGATTGTAAATAGCGATGATTTTCAAATCGTCTATTCCGACACACCAGGCATTTTAAAGCCCAACTACAAACTACAAGAAAACATGATGGGCTTTGTAAAAAGCTCCCTGTCTGATGCGGACGTTTTTTTGTTAATGATTGATGTTACCGATAGAGAGCCCTTCAACGAAGAGATTTTAATGAATGTTAAAAACTCAGGTATTGCGAAATTGGTTTTGTTAAACAAATGTGATTTAATAAAGCAAGATAAAATGCTTGAACTTGTTGCAGAATGGAGAAGAAAAATGCCCAACACAGAAGTGCTTCCCATTGCAGCGTTACACAAACTAAATGTGCACTTAGTTATAGATAAAGTTGTAAAGCTATTGCCTGAATGCCCACCCTACTTTGACAAAGAGGAACTTACCGATAAAACACAACGCTTTTTTGTGTCGGAAATAATTCGCGAAAAAATATTTTTTAACTACCACAAAGAAATTCCTTACAGTGCCGAAGTATTGATTGATGAGTTTAAAGAAGAGGAAAGAATAACAAAAATTAGAGCTACTATTATTGTAGAGCGAGATACCCAAAAAGGTATTATTATTGGGCACAAAGGAGAGTCTATCAAAAAAGTAGGAATTGAGTCGCGCAAAGACATCGAAAACTTTTTAGATGCACGTGTGTTTTTAGAGTTGTTTGTAAAAGTTGACAAAGACTGGCGAAACAACGAAAACAGGCTGAAGCAGTTTGGGTATAAAGCTTCTTAATCCTTGTATTTACAATACATTGAGCAGTTGCTCTTTTACCTTCTCTAACTCATCTTTCATTTCAACTACCACTTTTTGTATGGCAGCATCATTGGCTTTAGAGCCTATGGTGTTTATTTCACGACCAATTTCTTGCGATATAAAACCCAGCTTTCGCCCGTTAGAAGGATCTTTTAGTGTTTTTAAAAAATAATCGCAGTGTGTTTTTAAGCGAACCTTCTCTTCTGTAATATCAATCTTTTCCATATAATAAATCAACTCTTGTTCAAAGCGATTCTCATCAACCTTTTCTAGCCCAATAGTTTCAACAATATTGTTCTTTATTCTACTTTTTATTTGCTCCAATCGTTTGCCATCTTGTTCGGCTACAATAGCCAAGCCTTCCGCTATTTTAGTTATTCTGTTTATCAATTCTGTTTCCAGTGATTTTCCCTCACTGATTCTAAAATCAGAAAATAGCTTGCAGGCCTTGTTAATATTGGAAAAAAGAGCTTTCCATTCTTCTTCTCCTACTTCTTGTTTGTCGGGTTTTAAAATATCGGGCAGGCGCATAATGGTAGCTAGCAAATCATTGGAGCTGTCGTTTAGTTCTAAAGCAAGCTCTTTCATTTCTTTGTAATAGTTTTTGGCAAGCCCTTTATCTATTCTGGAAGTTTTAGCTTCCGATGTGTATTCCACCAATATCAAAGCATCTGCCTTTCCTCGTTCAATCACTTTAGAAAACTCGTTTCGAATATCAAATTCCTTTTCGCGGTACAATTGCGGAATACGGACAGACATATCTAATTGCTTACTGTTTAAAGAGCGAAGTTCAATTGTGATTATTTTGTCTTTTAATTCGCAAGTGGCTTTACCAAAGCCCGTCATCGATTTTATCATTTTCTATTTTTTACTTGTTAAATATACACCCAAAAAAATCAGCAATGCTGAAATTATTTTTATTCCGCTTATGCTATCCTTGCCCGCAAACAATGCGATGGCAGTAGCCAACAGCGGTTGTAAATATATATAAGCACTAACAACCGATGAACTAAGTGTTTTAAGAGCATAGGTGTTTAATAAGTATGCAAAAAAAGTTGTTACTACTACAATAAAAAGAACAAACATCCATATTCTTGGCGTAAACAAGTGAAACGAAATATCTCCCACTTCCCCAATACTAAAGGGGGTTACCAAGATTAAACCAAATAGAAAAACCCACTTTAAAACAGTTACGGTGTTGTACAGCAACATATATTTTTTTACGTAAATAATATAAATACTCCATGATACCGCATTTAGTAATATTAATAAGTCTCCCAACATTGTTTCGGTACCGAACGACAAATCTGATTTAAGTGTAAGTAATGCCGCTGCTCCAATAAAACCAAGCACTACACCGAATAGTGTATTTGTATTAAATTTTTCTCGTGCAGTAAGTAACGCCAATAAAACTACCACAATAGGCGATGTAACCATTATTATGGCTGCATTAATGGGAGTAGTAATGCTTAACCCTTTTAAAAACATCATTTGATTCAAAAACACACCACATATGGACAATAAGAAAAAATGCAGTATGTGTTTTTTATCTACTCTTTCTTTTATGAATAAGGAGTATATCCAAAATAGTGAACAAGCACCTATCACCCGCAAAAACACAAGTGCTGATGGTTTTACGAAATCAGGCATTACTTCTTTGGCAATCGTAAAACTTGCGCTGTAAATTAAGTTTGCAAAGAGCAGGGCTAGATGGGCCTGTAAATTTTTATTCATTGTGTAATTGAACAAACATGTGCCTACTGGACTTTAACTCCTTTTTTGTACTTCATTCTACTCATTTCGTTTCCTTTGGCATCGTAGAAAAGCCATTCCCCATGCGGAACACTTTTATACACATCTACTTTGTCTCCCTTAGGTTTATTTTCAAACTCCACCGTTTCGGCTTTGTTCTTTATCACTTTATATGAAGAAATGCTTTTAACTTTTCCATCCGGATACCAAGCAGTACAAGTGCCATTAAGCTTGCCATCTACGAAATTTTGTTCTTGAAATTTTTGCCCGGTTTCGTAATAATACATCCACTTACCTACCGGTTTTTCATTTTTATATTTTCCCTCCCTATCCTTAATTCCTTTGTCAGAATAGAATTCCCAAAAACCATCCTTCCTTCCATCTAAATAACTCCCCTTCTCCCAAATGGTTCCATCTACTTTCCAAAAAGTCCATGCACCTGTTTTTAAATCATTTTTATAAAAACCTTCGTATTTAATTTTACCTTCTTTAAACCACCCTTTCCATGCGCCATCCATCATTCCTAGTTTATAGTTGCCTTCGTCTTTCTTTTGTCCATTGTCGTACCAAGAAAGCCACAATCCATTCTCTTTATTCGTGAAAAAATCACCCTCCATCATTTTTTTCCCATCTTCAAACCAATACATCCAATGTCCCGACTTTAAATCATTTACCTGCTCGCCTTCTTTCCACTTGGCTCCGTTTGCATACCAGTACGTCCACTTGCCATTCATCTTATCGTCAACAAACAGTCCTTCTGATTCTTTATTGCCATTCTCAAACCAATACTGCCACTTGCCTGTACGCTTATCATCCAGCAAAGAGCCCTCCATTTCCAAGGTGCCTCCCTGTCTATACCACTTCCAGTAGCCTGTGCGCTTATCATTTTTAAATTCGCCCTCACTTTTTAGTTTACCATCTGTAAACCATGATTTATAAACGCCATTCTTGAAACCATTTTCATAAGTAATTACGGTTTCCCTTCTACCATCTGTATCCCAAAAAATCCACTCTCCACTTTGCCTTCCTGCTTTGTAAACACCCTCTCCACGCTTAATTCCATTGTCATAGACCATTGTAAATTTCCCTTCACCATTCTTTATAATCTGATTCCCTTGCTCATCAAAATAAGTAGTTAGGTAAAACAAATCGTTCTTGTACTCAGACTCTTGTTTAAGCTTTCCGTTGCTGTACCACTCTGTCCACTTACCTGTTTGTTTATCGGCTTTGTATTCGCCTTGCAGTTTTTTGTTGCTGGTTTTATACCAAGCAGTAAATGCTCCTTCTTGTAAATTATTTTTAAATACACCTTCGCTTTCTAAATTTCCGGTGTCATAAAAATATTGCCACAAGCCTTCTTTAACGCCATTCTTAAACTGTTCAATACTTTTAATTTTTCCGTTGGAATGAAACACTTTCCATACGCTATCCGGTTTGTTCTCTTTGTAAAAAATTTCTTGTGCTTTGTTTCCGCTGTTGTAAAAGTATTGCCACAAGCCATCTTTCTTTCCCTTTAAATAAATCTCTTCAGCCTTTAGCTTACCATCATCATAGTATAACCGCCACTTACCATCTTCTTTCCCGTCTGTATAATTTCCTTCTTTAACTACTTTCCCATTTTCGTACCAATAGGTTGATTTTCCGTGTTGCAAACCATTCTTGTAATTTTCTTCACTGCGTTTTTTTGTTTGCTCTTTGTCCCAATATTCTACTTTGGGTTGTGCGACAATATGGACAAGGCAAACAACAAAAAAAATAATTGTTGCCGTTAAATTTTTATAGGTAGTGTTCATTTGTAAATAATGTTATTTTTTAGTTGTCATTTACTCGCCTAATAAATCAGGATGAATCGGGTAAAATGAGTATCCAAAGCTAAGAAAGTATAAGAAAAGAAAGTTGGTAAATTATTAACAATAGCGCCTGTTTAATTTCTTTGCTAACTAGACGAATGTTTCGCGATAGCCAATAGAATAATTTAAAAATCAACTTCCAAATCAAACTGTTGTTTCAGCTTGTTGATGAGGGGATTCTTTTCTGCCATTTTTTTAAATCTATCAGAAGAAGTGTACGCTTTTTTTTCGCTTAAATCTCTCTTTACAACAACTTGTAAAGAAAGGGAATAGTTATTTAGTTTTTTTCTCAAAAACTCCAATAAGTCGAGCCTTATTTCATCCAACACATCCTCCTGCACTTTATTTTCAACAGAAAACTCTAGTTGGTAATTTTCTTTCAGCAATGGCTTTTGAGATGCAAGAGTTGTATATAAATTTACCTTACCCGATTGTTGCTGTATTTTAGTAAAATCAGCCCATGCAGCTTGCATTTGTTCTTCGGTAAAATTAGTTGTAGGTAGGTTCTGTGTAGATGGTTCTTTTGTTTCCACCTCCTGTTTAGTATCTTTTTTCGCACCTCCCATAAATTGGCTGATAGAGGGTGTTTTAAGAATACTTTTCTTTTCTAGTATAGATGCAGGTTGTGGAGTTGGAGTAGCAGAAACAACAGGTGGGGTTGGTGAAACCGCTGGTGGTTCTGTTTTCTGTAACGGTGGTGCGGCTTGTTGAACAGGAACAACAGCAGCAGCAGGTTTTGCAACAACTACTGTTGCAGCATTATCTTGGGGCGCTATTTCGACCTTGCTATTACTGACAGTGCTAAGCTGTATTAAACACAACTCTAACTGTAGCCTCGCGTTTTTACTCGACTTATACGATAATTCCGTTTTATTAATTACCCCCAACCATCTAATTAAGCTAGGCACATCGCACTTAGCAGATTGTTGCTGATACTTTTCTCGGATACTTCCTACAACCTCTAACAGCTGTATGGTTTGAGGGTCCTTTCCAACTAAAATATTTCTTACGTGTTCCCCCAATCCAACTATAAATTGATGCCCATCAAAGCCTTTGCCAATTACCTCATTCAACAACAATAAATTTCCAGAGATATCATTGGCAAGCGCAAAATCAATGGCTTTAAAGTAATAATCGTAATCTAATACGTTTAGGTTTTCGATTACAGCCTGGTATTTTACATTGTTTCCAGCAAAACTTACTATTTGATCAAAAATAGAAAGTGCATCGCGCAAACCACCATCAGCCTTTTGTGCAATGATATGAAGCGCTTCAGGCTCTGCGGTAATTCCTTCTTTTTGCGCAATACTCTCCAGGTGTTTTGAAATATCATCTACCTGTATCCGTTTAAAATCAAATATTTGACAACGAGATAAAATGGTAGGTATGATTTTATGTTTTTCGGTAGTAGCTAAAATAAAAATAGCGTGCTTTGGCGGCTCTTCCAGTGTTTTTAGAAATGCATTGAAAGCCGCCTGAGACAACATGTGCACCTCATCTATAATATATACTTTGTGTGTGCCCAACTGTGGTGCCAGACGCACTTGATCTACTAAATTTCTAATATCGTCAACAGAGTTGTTAGATGCAGCATCTAACTCATACACATTTAGCGAATGTCCACTATTAAACGATTTGCACGATTCACATTCATCGCAAGCCTCTACAGCAGCAGTTTTCGTGAAGCAATTAATTGTTTTTGCTAAAATTCGGGCACAGGTAGTTTTTCCAACACCACGTGGTCCGCAGAATAAAAACGCTTGCGCAAGATGGTTGTTCTTAATGGCATTCTTTAACGTTGTGGTAATAGAACTTTGTCCAACCACCGTATCAAAGGTGCTTGGTCTGTACTTACGTGCTGATACTACAAAGTTTTCCATTTTTGCTGAGCGTAAAAATACGGAAACAAGTTGGGATGCACAAAGAATATTTATTCACAAAGGATGGGCTGTTTTCTGCCAATTCTAGCTATCTTTGGGCATACTTATTTTTTATGGAAACTACTACAATTAAAAAACCGGTGATTGTTTATGCCGAAAGCACGCCCAATCCGGCAACCATGAAATTTGTGGCAAACAGCCTGTTGATTGCAGATGGCGCTACGGCTGAATATCTAAGCCCTGCATCTACAAAAGGTGCGCCCATAGCGGCTAAGCTATTTCAACTGCCCTTTGTAAAGTCTATTTTTATTAACTCCAATTATATAACTGTTACCAAAAAGGATGGTATTGCTTGGGATGATATTATTTTAGAATTGCGCGAATTTATTAAATCGTATTTAGACTCCGGAAGTGCTGTTGTAACCGAACTGCCAAAAGTAGAGGTGCATACAGACAATCGCTTTTCGGAAACAAAAACAATATATAGTGAACATGTTGCTCCGCAAAACGAAACAGAGCATAAAATTATTGAAGTGTTGGAACAGTACATTAGACCTGCTGTTGAGCAAGATGGAGGATTAATTACTTTCAAATCGTTTTCAGAAGGTGTTGTTACTGTTGCCCTTAAAGGCTCATGCAGTGGCTGCCCATCATCAACCATTACTCTAAAAGCCGGGATTGAAGGGTTGTTAAAAAAAATGGTACCTGGCGTAAACGAGGTTGTTGCGGAAGCATTGTAAATTGTATCGACATTTCAAGATTCTTAAGCAATGGCATCTAAACCATTAAAAAACAAGCAGTCTAAAACAACCACTCTATCTTTAGAAAACTCTAGACTAGACAAATCAATCATTATTTTCCTGTCGGCTATTGCGTTTCTTTTATACTTCAATACACTTAATCACGGCTATACGCTCGATGATTATTCTGTTATAAAAGAAAATATTGTTACAGTACAAGGGTTTAAGGGAATTCCCACTATTTTAAAAACATCTTATCGATACGGATATTTATCTATAAACGATGGTTTGTACCGGCCACTTTCATTGGTAACGTACGCTATTGAATGGGGGCTATTTCCCGACAAACCTGCCATATCGCATTGGATAAATGTTTTTTTGTACATACTCACTGCCATTGTTTTATATCGATTGTTGAGGAGATTACTCATTCATCAAAACGTTTTAATTCCGCTTTTAACAACGCTATTGTTTATTGTACACCCCATTCATACCGAGATTGTAGCAAGTATAAAAAGTAGGGATGAAATTTTAAGTTTTTTATTTTGTCTGTTAGCAGGAAATGCGCTACTCTCTTATTCTGAAAAAAAATCGACTAGTAATTTTCTCCTTGTCAGTGTCTATTTCTTTTTGGCACTTTTATCGAAGGAAACCGGTATAACCATGTTGGCTATATTGCCTTTGTTACTCTATTTTTTCAGAAATACAACCGTTAAACAAACCGCCATATCTGCTATTCCTTTGGCAGTGCCGGTTGTTTTATACTTTTTTATTAGAAGCGCTGTATTGGGCTCCGCTAAAGGACTGGAGAGCGTGTCGTATATAGACAACTCTTTATTTGCAACAAAAGATACAATAGTGCAACTTGCCACTGCATTCTCGGTTTTGTATGAGTACATTCAGCTTTTATTTGTACCCACCCACTTGGTGTGCGACCGATCATTTAACGAAATTCCGAATGTGCCGTTTTCCAACATTCGAGCAATTGCAGGATTAGTAATTCATTTGGCTCTTGCAGCAATTGCTTTTGTTGGATTGAAAAAAAGAACCCCACTTAGTTTTGCTATTCTATTCTATCTAACATCTATCGCGTTGTTTTCGAATATAGTAGTTAAAATAGGCTCTATCATGGCAGAGCGTTTTGTTTACTTTGCTTCATTTGGTTTTTGCTTGGCGGTTGTATTGCTTCTAATACAACTACTAAAAGTAGACACCACCACAAAAATTGATTCGCCCAAAAAACTACTAGCTGTAAACAAGCCACTGATTGGGCTGTTGGGGCTTGTGTTTTTTCTATTCTCTTTCAAAACTATTGACAGGAATAGTGTTTGGAAAAGTAATTTTACACTTTATTCTAACGATGTAAATTTATCCCCTAACAGCTGTAGAATACACTATTACTTAGGTAGAGAGCTTATTAAAGAAATAGCTCCAAACGAAAAAGACCCGAGGAAACAAAAAGATTTTTTTATGTGGGGTATAAAAGAAATGGAAAAGTCAATTGCCATTGCACCTCGATATGCCGATGCCTACAGCCAAATGGGGCTTGGGTACAAACGCATGGGCAATTCGGAAAAAGCAATTGAGTGTTATAAAAAAGGGTTAGAAATACAGCCCAATGATCCTATTACACTTAACAACCTAGCTGCAGAATATTTTTCAAAAGGAATGTACAAGGAATGCATAGAAATTTTTGAGCGCATATTAGTTATTGACCCACGATATGTAGATGCCATGGTAAACCTAGCGAGCTGTTATGGCACGGTGCAAAATTTTGATAAAGCTATTTATTGGTTCGAAAGAGCGGTACAATTGTCGCCTACCAATGCACGAGCATTTTATTTCTTAGGAATGACTTATGGGTACAAAGGCAACAAAGTAAAAGAAACGGAAAACCTACAAAAAGCCTATCAACTGGATGCTTCCTTAAAACCCAAATAAGATTACATCGTTGCTTTGTTTTGTATTATCTTTAATCTAGAAAAAATTTGATTTAATATGATTAATCGTCCTCGTAGATTGCGCATCAACTCTGTTATTCGCGAAGCAGTAGCAGAAACTCGTATTTCAAAAAATATGCTTATTTATCCTTTTTTTGCAAAAAAGGGCAGCAATGTAAACAACCCAATTGGTGCGATGCCTGGAGTGAGCCACTTGTCGGTTGATTTAATTTTAAAAGAAACAGAACAGCTTTTAAAAAAAGGAGTAAACAAATTTTTATTGTTCGGAGTTGGAGAAGATAAAACAGAAGATGCATCTTCTTCTTACAGCAAAAATACGATAGTAGCGCAAGCAGTAAAAGAACTAAAAAAACAGTTTGGCTCTGAAGCTTATATAATCACCGATGTGTGCGTGTGCGCCTACACTACGCATGGACATTGTGGAATAATTGAAGATAAATATGTGGTAAATGATAAATCGGTGAATGTACTATCGCAAATGGCATTGCGCCATGCTGAAGCAGGGGCTGATATGGTAGCTCCATCGGATATGATGGATGGCAGAGTTGGCGCTATTCGTACTGTACTGGATGAAAACAAGTTGAGCAACACGGCCATCATGTCGTACGCAGTAAAATTCTCCTCGGCTTACTACGGACCATTTAGAGAGGCTGCCGATTCTACTCCACAATTTGGAGATAGAAAGAGTTACCAAATGGACTTCAGAAACGGCAGAGAAGCCATGAAAGAAGCTATGTTGGACGAAGATGAGGGAGCAGATATTTTGATGGTAAAACCAGCACTGGCTTATTTAGATGTAATACAGAATTTACGCAACCACACCAACTTACCGGTAGCGTGTTACAATGTGTCTGCGGAGTACAGCATGGTAAAAAATGCTGCTGCACACAACTTAATTGACGAGCGTTCTATCGTATTAGAAAATATGCACGCGTTTGCTCGTGCGGGGGCCGATTTGATTATTACGTATCATGCGAAGGATATTGCGTTGAATGATTGGATAAAATAACATGTTACGACTTTTAGCATATAGCCTACTTTCAGCTCTACTCCTATCATTTGCTTGGCCGATAAATGGATTTACCCTATTGATATTTGTTGCATGGATTCCATTGCTTAGTGTAGAAAATACACTTAGTAAACAAAATAAAGGAGGACTTAAATTATTAGGGTTCTCCTACCTTACTTTCTTGCTGTGGAACATCCTAACCACCTGGTGGATAAAGAATGCTTCCTTTGGAGGAGCCGCCATGGCCATACTAGCCAACTCGCTCTTAATGTCATTTACATTTCAGGCATTTCATATTATTAAAAAACGAATTTCAACATTCAACATTCAGCATTCAACATTTTTCTTAATTCCCATTTGGATCTCGTTTGAATACTTACATCTTGATTGGGATTTAACCTGGCCATGGTTAACACTCGGAAACATATTTGCTGCGCAACATACTTGGATTCAGTGGTATGAGTTTACCGGTGTGTTTGGCGGGTCACTGTGGATATTACTAGTTAACATATTGCTTTTTGAGTTTATACTACACTACGAACTACAAAACAAAAAACTCAGTATTAAACAATTGATTATTGCGCTTTTCTTAATCATTATCCCCATCTTTTTTTCGGTGTTACTATACAATAGTGTACAAACTACACTAAGTAATAAGGCAAATGTGGTTGTTATTCAACCCAACATTGATCCGTATAACGAAAAATTTGTTGATCCACAATCCGTACAAATTGAAAAAATGTTGGCACTCGCAGAAACATTGGTAGACAGCACTACCGATTTTTTGGTTTTGCCGGAAACAGCCTTGATAGAAAACATTTGGGAAAACAATATAAACGAAACAGAGAGCATTACACAACTCCAATTGTTTGCAAAAAAGTTTGGTAAATTATCCATAGTTACCGGAGCATCTACGCTACGCGCGTTTGAGGATGGAGAAAAAGTATCAGAGACGGCTCGCAAATTCAGTGATGTAGATAAGTATTATGATTCCTACAATACAGCGTTACTAATTGATTCTTCGAAACATGTTCAAATTTATCACAAGTCTAAACTAGTTCCCGGTGTTGAGAAAATGCCGTTCCCTTGGATTTTTAAACATATCGAAAAATTTGCCATTGACTTGGGGGGCACCGCAGGAAGCCTTGGTGTACAAAAGGAAAGAACAGTTTTGTATTCCAAAGATTCTATAGGGGTAGCGCCAGTAATTTGCTATGAATCTATTTATGGAGAATATGTTTCAGACTATGTAAAAAATGGAGCGAATGCTATTTTTATAATTACCAACGATGGCTGGTGGGGCGATACTCACGGCTATAAGCAACATTTAATTTACGGCAGACTAAGAGCTATTGAAACACGCAGGGAAATTGCACGTTCTGCTAATACTGGTATTTCATGTACAATAAACGAACGAGGAGATGTTGAAAATAAAACTGAATGGTGGCAACCAACAGCGTTTAAAACAACAATTAATTTACACTTAGAAAAAACTTTTTATACGCGATTTGGAGATGCTATTGCTGCAGTATGTTTAGTGTTTACAAGCATTCTATCGATTGCTGCATTCGTACTTAGATTCATTAAAAAAAAGTAGAGAAATAATTTGAATGTCAGTACTTCGTTCCTCAGCACGACAGCAAACAAAATCCAGTTAACCTTAGCAAAGGATAAGTTAAGTCCAAACCAGAATTGTTAGCCCGAACCTGCTGAAGAGTCAAGGTTGGCGTTTAAAAAATCACTCCTTATTTCAAAACAGTTACACTTCCAGTATAAGAGTAATTTTGATAGTTCTTGGTATATGCAAAACAAGACACAATTAATAATTATATTTATATCAGCTTTATTATTTAACATTCACATCCCGATAGCTATCGGGACAACATTCAAAATTTTTTTAAGTGGCTAAAGTAAAAACAGCATTTTTTTGTCAAAATTGTGGGGCACAATCTCCTAAGTGGGTTGGTAAGTGCAACTCGTGTGGTGAATGGAACACTTTCGTAGAAGAAGTACTAGAAAAAGCAGACACCAATTCTGTTGCAAATACATTACCAAGTGGATTAAAAAAAGTGGCAAAGCCTCAAAAGATAGACGAGATAAGCCTTTCACAAGAACACAGAATTCCGATCTATGATAAAGAACTAAGCAGAGTTTTGGGAGGCGGTATCGTTCCAGGTTCATTGGTATTATTTGGCGGAGAGCCGGGCATTGGAAAATCAACACTGATGCTACAGTTGGCACTGCAATTAAAAAAACTTAAAATTCTATACGTATCGGGAGAGGAAAGTGAACAACAAATACGTATGCGTTCGGAACGCATTGGAATTGACAATCCGGGGTGTTATATACTAAACGAAACTGCAACTCAAAATATTTTTAAGCAAATTGAGCAGTTAGAGCCTAACTTAATTATTATAGATTCTATACAAACACTGCATACAGCGCGTATAGAATCTTCCCCTGGAAGTGTATCTCAAATACGTGAGTGTACCAATGAATTGATGCGCTTTGCAAAGGAAAGCAGCACCCCCGTTTTTTTAATTGGCCACATCACAAAAGACGGAAGCCTAGCAGGACCGAAGGTTTTGGAACACATGGTAGATACGGTATTGCAATTTGAAGGAGATAGAAACCATGTATATAGGTTATTGCGAACCACAAAAAATCGTTTTGGCTCTACCAACGAATTAGGTATATACGAAATGCAAGGTGTGGGATTGCGTCAAGTATCAAACCCATCAGAAATATTAATCTCTGCAAGAGAGGAACCTGTAAGTGGAATTGCTATTGCTGCTACCATGGAAGGCTTACGCCCAATGCTAATTGAAACACAAGCATTGGTAAGCTCTGCAGCTTATGGAACCCCGCAGCGTTCGTCAACCGGTTTTGATTTGCGCAGGCTAAGCATGTTGCTCGCTGTGCTTGAAAAGCGCTGTGGCTTTAGGCTTGCAGCCAAAGATGTTTTTTTAAATATTGCAGGCGGAATTAAAGTAGAAGACCCTGCAATTGATTTGGCTGTGGTATGCGCAGTACTTTCTTCCAATGTTGATTTGCCGATAAACCCCAAAGCCTGTTTTGCAGCTGAAGTGGGTTTGTCAGGAGAAATTCGTCCAGTAAACCGCGTGGAGCAACGAATTTCAGAAGCAGAAAAACTAGGATTCGAGCAAATTTTTATATCCCGCTATAACAAAGGTATCTCTGCAAAAGATTATGGAATTCAACTAATTCAGGTTGGCAAGATGGAAGAGGTATTTAGACAATTGTTTGCATAATTTTTTTTGTAATCAATAACTATGAATTACATTACTCCAATAACATTACTCATATTGTCAAATGCATTTATGACAATTGCTTGGTATGGACACTTACGATTCAAAGACATTAAGTTACTCGAAAACACTGGCCTTTTCGGAATAATCATGATTAGTTGGCTAATTGCTCTTTTTGAATATTGTTTTCAGGTGCCGGCAAACAGGCTTGGATACAGTGGAAACGGAGGAGCGTTCTCTTTAGTTGAATTAAAGGTGATTCAGGAAGTAATTTCCTTATCTGTATTTATGCTGTTTGCTGTGTTGGTCTTTAAAACAGAAACATTCAAATGGAATCACTTTGTAGGTTTTGTTTTCCTGATTTTAGCGGTATATTTTATTTTTAAGAAATAGTAAACTACTGAGATATAATTATCCTTTGAATAAAGGATGTATCGCCTTGAAGTATTTTTAATGTATATACTCCATCAGGGATATCAATTTTATATATTGTAATGGTATTATTTTCTGTATAGTAATTTTTAATCGAAAAGCACCTTCCTAACATATCTATACACTCTATTTCATAATAACTATTTATATGTTTCTCTTCTAGTTTTATGTTTAAGGAATTGGTTGCTGGATTAGGATAAACATAAATTCCAGCATAATCTATATCAACAGCCACTAAATTGGAGTAGCTGTATTTTCCGTCATAATCAACCTGCTTCAACCTATAGTACGAGATTCCTAAGTATGGCAAAGAGTCGATGGTTGAATAATTTATTTTAGAAGATGAATTTCCGCTTGCCTCTACCACTCCTACCACGCTAAAATGTTCTCCATCTTTTGTTTTTTCCACCACAAAATGACTGTTGTTTTTTTCGGAAGCAGTTTCCCAGCTAACATTTACCATTGTGTTATTTACAGCTTCGGCATTAAAATATGTAAGCTCAATAGGAAGTGGAACACCAGAAGCGTATTTTCCAACGAACGCATTTGTTGTTGTTGTTCCGGTTAAACAAGCCGAATGCGCCAATGTTCCTGCAGTAGGGTCAAAATCTACCGACTCACCATAAAACGAGCCAGTAATGTATAAATCTCCTATTGCATCAACCGCCATTTCATTTCCAAAACCACCCCCACCTGTTGGAATAAAGCCCCATTGGTAAAAAAATGTATTTGATGGAGATAGATTTTTCTTATATACTGAACAAAAAGCTTGTCCTGATGATGTAGGGGTTAGATTACTAGTATTAGCGGATGGATCTACATCAACGGGAGTATCATCAATATAGCCGAATACATATAGGTCATCATCAACTATTTTTATGGAGTTGATAGATTCATTTGAACCTCCAATGCAATCACTTGTACTAGAAAGAGTAAATGCCCATTGATAAAAAGAAGTGTTTGAAGGAAGTAAGCTAATATCATATTTTATTAAACATGCGTCAATAAATCCGCATATAGATCCCCCTATGTTGTAGCTATTAGAGGAAGGGTCTATATCCATATCATACCCTATTGCCCCTGATACATATAGATAGTTGCCGTCCAAAAGTGCATCAGTAAAAGATGAGCCATTGACCATATCAAGATTACCACTACACCAACCCCACTTAAAAAAGCTAGTGCTGCTAGGTAAAAAATTACCATCGTATTTTACCATAGCTAAACCTCTGCCTGTTATTGTATAGGTATTTACAGAAGGGTCTATATCTACTGTATTTGATTGCAGCTGCTTTGTTGATGTAAGAACAATATCTGTTCCGTTTATAGTTATAATGGTCTTCGACTGATTATTATCTAATTCGGTATTAAACCCCCATTGATAAAAAGCAGCACTACTGGGAGCTACGCCTAAATCGTATTTAGCCAAAAAGACATAAGGAGAGCTGGTGCCATTTATAACTGTATTGGTATTTCCAGATGGATCAAGATCTAAAACAGAAGTGGATATAGACCATCCTACCAAGTATAAATCGTTGCCGTTAATGGTAAAATCACTTTTGCCTTCGAACTCTGCATTCCCAATTTTAAACGCCCACTGATAAAAAGAGGTGCTGCTAGGTGCAAAAGTTCCATCGTATTTTACAACAAAAATATCGTCATTCCCAGCCCCTGTTAAGTTGTTAGTATTGGTAGATGGATCCATATCAATAGCACTAGTGCCATTAATAGAGCCTGAAACATAAATATCTGTTCCGGATAATTTAATACTAGTAGCAGCATCACTTCCTGTTCCTCCAATTTTAAACGCCCATTCAAGTGCCCCAGAACTATTGTATTTAACCACATAAATGTCCGTGCCACCGGAAGAAGATAAAAAAGAAGTAGAACCAGATGGGTCAAAGTCTATATTCTCCCCCCTAAACGTACCAACTGCATACACATTACCGGAAGCATCTACTGTTATAGAGCTACCGGCATCACTTCCTCCCCCTGCTCCAACTGAGAACGCATTACTATACGCCCCTGCAGTAGAGTATTTTCCAATAAAGCCATCGGTTGTGCTTGATGAAGATCCTATGTTTACAGTGCTTCCACTTGGGTCCATATCCATAGTAGTGCTCAGCAGACTACCTACCAAATAAAAGTTAGATGATTCTAAAGCCGCTGCATAACTTACATCATTAGCCGTGCCACCTAATGCAAACGAATAAAGATAAAAAGAGGTGTTGCTTGGATCTATACTTGCATCGTATTTTGCTACGAATGCATCGTTAGCTCCTTGACCTGTTATGTTATTTGTGTTGGTTGATGGATCCATGTCTATAGCAGCAGTTCCGTTTATAGAGCCAGAAATGTACAAATCGGTTCCATCTAAAAAAATATCATATCCAACATCGGCTCCGGTAGAGCCTGCTCTAAAAGCCCACTGATAAAAGGAGGTGTTACTCGGCAGTAAACTACCATCGTATTTAGCTACAAAAATATCAGTACTACCTGCGCCTGTTATACTGTTAGTGTTAGTAGAAGGATCCATATCTATAGCGGTGGTGCCGTTAATTACCCCAGTTACATAAAGGTCGTCACCACTATTGGCTAATTTATAACCAATATCTGCTGTAGTTCCCCCTGCCCTAAAAGCCCAAATAAAAAAAGAGGTATTGGTAGGATCTAAACTTGCATCATATTTTGCTATAACAATATCACTTGCCGCTCCATTTGCTCCTAAGGTATAAGTATTTACAGAGGGGTCTAAATCGCTACCAGCTGAAGTGGGTAGTTGTCCTGCAATATAAATATTGTTTGAAGCCACGGCTATACTGTAAACAATCTCACTTGCTGTTGATCTACCAAACCGAAACGCCCAAGTATAAAAGGATGTACTACTTGGTGCGAAGTTTCCATTGTACTTTGCAACAAAACCATCATTGTTTGCACCTGCACCGGTAATGGTATTAGTGTTAGTAGAGGGATCCATGTCTATAGCGGTACCGCCAAATATGCTTCCGCAAAAATAAATATCGGTTCCGGATACGACTACCTGATATGCTGCATCGGCACCGGTTCCTCCGATAGCGAAAGCCCATTGATAAAAAGAAGCGTCTGTAGGTGTAAGGCTAGATGTGTATTTAGCCACAAAGGCATCGGTAGAGCCCGCTCCGGTAATAGTATTTGTATTAGTAGATGGATCCATATCAATGGCAGATGTGCCATTAATTACTCCGGTTAAATATACATAGTCTCCGGAGATAGATACATTATAACCAACATCTGCAGCAGATCCACCTAAGCCAAAAGCCCACACGAGAGAACCTGAGCTATTGTATTTAGCCAAAAAAATATCGCTCGTAGTAGAGCCAGAATACGAAGCCAAGTAATTTGTTCCGGCACCAGGATCAAAATCTACTGCTAAACCTTGAAAAGAGCCGGTTATATAAACATTTCCAGAAGCATCTACTGCTACCGAACGCACCTCATCACTTCCGTTATCTAAACCAATATTATTTACCCAATCGGGTGTAATGCTTGGTTGTGCTTGCACATATACAGATTTGCAAAAAAAAGCGATAATTATAAAAAGGCTGGATTTTAAATTTTGTTTGTACATGTGTTTTATTTAATAACAACAATTTTAGAATCACTTATTACGGTTTTGTTGAAATAAATTTTTGTAAAATAAACTCCCGCTGCAATATTTTGTAAGCCAATAACGTTGTTTTGTGCATTAATTATAGTTTTGCAGACTATGTTTCCAAAAACATCTATCATCTCTACTAAAAAGGAATCACCACTATTCGATTTTATAAATACATTTTCTGTAGCAGGATTTGGATAAATAGAAATTGACGGTCTTATATAATCATTTTTTTCAACAGAATTAAATGTGCTTTTTTCTATTTTTCTAATTCTTCCGTAAGCTCTGTCGTTACTAATAATATACACACTACCATCGGGGGCTACAGCAACATCTCTAATTCGTTTCATTCCACTACCAATGAAATAATGTTTTTTAGAAACCACAGAGTCTCCGCTACTATTCAATCTATAAGCAATAACACCACCTATATATCCTCCAAAACTTAGTACAGATTCTAAAATACAATCTTTAAATTCTGGAATGGCAGAATGACTATACCAATCTATTCCGGAGGGTGGATTTGTTCCTGCATCAATAGGAAACTCTATGGGTAAACCCTTACAAGTAGAAGTATTCCATATATTATTTCCATCAGAGTCCATCCATCCGTAATATTTATTAGGCTTAATAAAATTTAATTCGTCAATCATTTGGCCCATTTCAGAGGCATAAATTTTGCCATTGGGCAATTGTATTATTCCTTGTGAATTTCGATGACCAAAACTGTAGGTTAAATTATTGGGTATTGGATTATCGCTTGGTATAGAACCATCTAGATTTATTCGCAATACCTTACCGGATAGGTAATTATTTCCTGTATCTTGTTGACAGCCGTATTCCGATGTGGTAACTAAAAGTTTTGAATCTTGCGAAACAAGTAATCTCCCCCCGGAATGTTCTCCAGGGTGAAACCACTTAACAAACAATGTTTCGTTTTTAAGTGAGTCCCCAGTGACATCATATATATATTTAAACACTTGTATCTCTTGACCTCCACCATAGTAGAGAGAGGTATCCCAGGTTGCAAATACTTCTGGTGTTACAGAAAAATTGGGATGAAAGGCCAGCCCCATGTAATTCCCCTTTCCTTTATTAAAAATGGTATCTAATTGCTGAGTTGAAAAGTTGTATGCAACAATATATTTTCTATTTGTAAACCAAAGTCGGTTATCAGGTCCCCAGTTGATATCCCAGGGCATATCACATTTATTGCTGTCTACAATTGTTGTTATGTTTACATTGGTGCTGTCAAGCAAATAATTGCTTATTTGTGCGTTTATATTACAACCAAATGTTGTTAGTATAAAAGCAAATACTAGTTTAATTCTTGTTGCATTCATTTACATCATTTTATTTAAGTAACGTAATAAACCCTTTGTGAACTTCGTTTTCCGAACGTAATGAATTTATAACAGAAATTATATAATAATATGTTCCATCGGCCATCGTATCGCCATCATTATTTTTATTTCCATTCCAGTGTTTTAGTATATCAATGGTTTCAAAAACTATTTCGCCCCATCTATTATAGATTTGGATGGAGTAATTTTCGTAACCATTCATGGATACTTTGAATACATCGTTTATACCATCTCCGTTGGGTGTAAATACGTTAGGAATAATTAAATGCTGTTCTGGAATTATAGTAATAGTAGAGTCTGTATTTATGGAATCGAATACAGCGTTGCAAATTTGCACACATGTAGTATCGAAAGTAAACTTCCATAAATCGTTGGTGTATTTTATGGTGTACCAAGTTCCGTTGGGAAATATGGTCGCTCCACCATACATCCACAAATTTCCATCTTTTCCGAAAAAGGCATTTGCCCCCGATCTACTTGCTGGATGGTTTGCAATACTTGCAATACCAGGTGTTCCAATAGAGTGAATTTGCGATGTGTGTTGAGTGCCGGACACTATAGCCCACTCATCATTATATATATCGTATCGCCATAAATCGTTGTAATATCCAACCGATCCAGGCTTTACCAAAGACCCTCCAAAAACAAAAAAACCACAAGGTGCATCATTCCAACATGCCCTGTTTTCAAGTTTAGCACAAGGTAGATTGCTTGAATCGTACGTGCAATATGCCCCCATAGAGCCGGTATCGTTTTTTGTAATTACACCATTTACAAATGTCCACTGCAAAGAGTCTATATTAAACTTCCACATGTCATTCCTAAAAGAACCAGATGCATGCATAGAACCAAGAATATATAGTTCATTTTTGTTTATAAATTTTGCATAAACACTGCGTCCTCCGGGGTCGTTCTGTGTGCCCATAACACCTTTGCCTGCATGAAAAGGTGAATTGTTGGTTGCTGCCGGCATTCCCCACATCCATGTCCATTCGTTTGAGGAAGGGTTGAATTTCCAAACATCGTTGTAGTAATCAAAATTAAAATCAGCACCCCCAAAAAGCCATAGGTTACCTATGCTATCTACCCAGGTGGCATTATTTTCGCAGCGTGCTCCCGGATAATTTGAAGAAGATGGTATCCCCTTTATACCATATACTCCAGCAGATCCCCCACCATTACTTCCACTCATCCAGGTCCACTGTCCAGTAGAAATAGTAAACCGCCACAAGTCATTCATTACACCACTACTTGGGGTACTTCCTCCAAATAACCATAAGTCGTCTCCATTTTTATCTACCCAAGTCATTATCCCTAAACACCTTGCGCCAGGAGTATTATTGGGAGATGGACTTCCTTTTGTACCATATACAGGAACCGCATTTGCAGCACCAGAACCATGCACCCATGTCCACTCGTTTGTACTGGGAGTAAACCTCCATAAATCACCCGAAACGCCTCCGCCATTCATTGCACCTCCGTATAGCCAAAAGTTTCCGTTATGATCTGTCCATTCGCAAGCCTCGTAAGTGCCAGGTGGTTTGTTTTGAGAAGAAGGTGTGCCTTTTGTTCC
Source organism: Bacteroidota bacterium (assembly GCA_017303975.1). NCBI lineage: Bacteria > Pseudomonadati > Bacteroidota > Bacteroidota bacterium. Next base: position 24,754 of record JAFLBG010000004.1, on the reverse strand, counting down.
AAATATAGCGTTTGCGGTTGTGCCCGTATCTCCACTCATAAATGACCACATCCCGCCTTGGGCATTTAAACGAATGCTAATAATTAAAAGCACTTGAACGTACTGTAAAAATTTGATAGCTCCTTTATTAGACACTTTCTTCTTTTAGGTTATTGTTGCTGCTTTGAAATTTATACCAACCAATAAACAATACCAAACAAAAAAATTGAAATAATTGTGTTTTGAACACGCAATTAGAATGCCAACCGCGTATTATCAACTTGTTATAAATAATGCACATATTCATCTATTTTAAACACAAATAACTTTTTACTTGATAATAGTTCAATAGCGGCCTATTTATGAACGTATAATAATTGTGAAAAAAAATTTGAGGCTTGTTTGAAGCTAACAATAGTAAATTGAACGCCTAGAAAAAGACAATATACATTTGATTTTTATTCTTTTGCAAATTATAGTTCATAATCGGTTCCTCATAATGTTTATTTTCTTGTTGGAACAATAATAAAAAAATGAGGTACATTAAACTTATTCTAATAGGCAAACAACAATAGTGCAATGATGAAAAAAAATATAATGGATATATGTTTTTTTTTGAAACTCGCATTTATACTTGGGGTTATAACCTTTCTTTGCTCATTCAAATCCTACAGCCAAGTTTCTACCTGGGAAAAATCTCCATTTGAGTACAAAGTTTTTGTAGAGAATTTAGGGCAATTTGATGGTAAAGATAAAATGCCTGAAAATAAGATTCAATATGGGGTGGAAAATATGGGATTTCAAATATATTTTACCGAAAAGGGCTTAACATACAGAATGGACGAGTGGGGTAAAAGTGATGAAAAAAATAAAATGTTAGAACAATGGGAAAGCGGAACCAGGGAATACAAAGAGGAGCAAAGAAAAAATGGCAACCGAGAAAAAATGAAGTTGCTGGATATTGTAAATACAAGTTTGGTAAATATAGAATGGATGGGAGCAAATCCAAAACCATATATAATTGCAGATGAGCAAACTTCAGAACGGTTTCATTATAATATATCTTTGACGGAAAGCATCAATCACGCAAAGTCATATAAAAAAATAATATACAAAAATTTATATCCGGGCATAGATTTAGTGTATTCGTTTCCGGAAAATAGACCTGGTATTAAATATGCTTTTATTGTACATCCTGGAGCCAATGTTGCGGTAATAAAAATGAAATATAGTGGAAGCATATGTTATGTGGATACCGTTACGGGAAATATTAACATACCAACCCTTTTCGGGGATATTATAGACCACGCACCATATTCGTTTTACGAGACACCTGGAAAAGTCGTTGAGTCATCGTTCAAGCTAGACAATAATGTTGTTTCATTTCATTTTCCAAATGGATACGATAAATCAAAAACACTCGTTATTGATCCTTGGACCACAAACCCCGTTTTTACCTCACAAAACAAGGCACTAGATGTAGATAGGGACGCAGCAGGAAATGTTTATGTATATGGAGGACTATTGCCATTTAAGCTACGAAAATACAATTCTGCCGGTGTACCACAGTGGACATCAAACACCATACCCAGCAGTACCAATTGGTTTGGCGATTTGGTTACAACAAATAGTGGTGTATCGTATGTTAGTAATGGTCAGGGAAATGGAGAAATTCAAAAAATTGACCCCAATGGTTTAACCCTTGTTACCAATACAACCGGTTTTGGAACTGGAGGGTGGGAATATTTTGTATTGTGCTTTAATGCTACACAAACACAATTAGTTGGCGGAACATCAATTCCGCCAAGTGGTAATTTTGGTGCCGTAGTAAATGTAAATCTTACCAACCTTAACCCCAGTGCACCAGTTGGTGGGTTTGGTGTTTCACCCTACACAGAAATAAGGGGAATGTGCTTGTCGCCCAATGGTAATTTTTATGGAATATCTATTCATAATGGGGGAAATTTTGTTGGAAAGGTTTTTGGGTTCACACCAACACTTACCCCTTTGTGGAGTATATATTCGGGCTATACTTTCGCTAACCATGGTTATATTACACCCAACTACCAATTTTCCAATCCGGGTCCACAAAATTGTATTGCTGCATCCAACTGTTTTGTGTACACCTACAATGGCGATACACTAAAAAAGCGAAGCATTACGAACGGAGCACTGGTGGCGCAAATTAAAATAACCAACGCTACTGCCGGATCGTGTTCGGGTGTGTTGGTAGATAGTTGTGATAATGTATATGTGGGCACCACAACAGGAATAAGAAAATACGATAGCAATTTAGCATTTGTTACCTCGGCTGCTACATCGGGGGCTGTGTATGATATGGTGTTTGCGCCTAACCAAGAAATCTATGCTGTTGGAAATACATTTGTGGCTTCTGTTTCTGGACTAGTTGTTAATTGTGTACAAAGTACACTAACCCTAACTACATCCACTTCCGCAGCCAGCTGTGGGCAATCTAATGGAACAGCAACGGTAACTACTGTTGGAGGAACAGCTCCATTTGTTTATGTTTGGTCGGTAAGTAGCAACAGTTCTAATGTTGCTACAGGTCTAACAGCTGGAGTATATACAGTTACCGTAACGGATGCATCGTGCAATCCATTGATTAAAACAGCAACAATTACCATTGGAGGAGCAGCATCTTTCACGGCTAACATCGCCTCGTTTACCAATGCAACATGCAATGGTAGTGCTACGGGCGGTGCTGTGAGTAGCGTAACGGGAGGCTTAGGCCCATTCAATTATTTATGGAGCAATGGACATACAAATTCACAATTGACCAATGTGGCCGCAGGCACTTACACAATAACGGTTTCCGATGGGTTCTGTTCGTCATCTGCTTCGATTGTACTTACAGAACCACCACCATTTTCCATAACTATTACCCCAATAGATTTGCTTTGCAATGCCAACAACAGTGGTAATGTTTCGGTTTTGGGCGGTAGTACTTATGCTTGGAGTAATGGTGCTACCACAAGCTCTATTGCCAATCTTTCCGCAGGCAATTACTCGGTAACGGTATACGATTCAAACAATTGTTCTATAACGAATAGTGTACTGATTACAGAGCCCCCTCTATTAAATCTTTTGTTTGCCAGCTCTTCCGATAATTGTTTACAATCTATCGGAAGTATTTCTGTTACTCCTTCTGGCGGAACAGGAGCCTACACCTATGCTTGGAATACCGGTGCTTCTTCTAATATAATATCGGCCTTATCTGCAGGCACGTACAGTGTATCGGTTACAGATGCAAACGGTTGCAGTATAACAGGAGTGGATACTGTTTTGAGTATCGCACCTCTTTCTATAAACCTATTAGCAACAAACCCTTTGTGTAATGGACAAACAACAGGAATTATCGTTGCAAATGCGCAAGGAACAAGCCCTTATATATACAATTGGAGCAATGCAGGTACAGGTGCTATAATATCTGCAATTGGGGCGGGTACATATAGTGTTGAAGTTACAGATAGTAGTGGATGTAAAGCTACAGCAAGCGTACAAATAATTGACCCGCCTTTGCTTTCCGTTACTTTAGCTAGCTTGAGCGATTCGATATGTGAGGGGGAAAAGCTGTTATTTCAAGCCCTACCAACCGGGGGAACCCCGAACTATACTTATTCTTGGAACACCGGTTCTATTCTAGATACTTTGCTAATAAGTCCCACAAACACAACGTTGTTTTGGGTTCAATTAACGGATGCAAACGGATGTACCGCAACTAGCTCTAAAAATATTGTTATTAAACAATCTCCACAGGCTTCTTTTTCCGTAGATACAACATTCGGTTGTACTTCATTGTGTGTTAATTTCACTAACACATCTTCTAGCACCATTCAATATTGGGACTTTGGAGATGGAACATATTCTACTCACAATACTCCATTACATTGTTATACACAAGATGGAACCTTTTCGGTAGAACTTGTTGTTACAAATACGTTAGGTTGTTCAGATACCGTTTTGGCCACAAACCATATTACAATATACCCAGGTCCTAAGGCCGATTTTATAATAAATCCAGAACCTGCAGAAATTAATACAATAGTAAATTTTACCAATCAATCAACAAGTGCCAGCAACTGGTTTTGGAGTTTTGGAGATGCTACTAATTCACTTAGTACAGAAGAAAATCCCTTTTTCATTTATTCCGATACCGGATATTTTCAGGTTCAGCAAATTGTTCAAAATTCGTTCGGATGCAAAGACACCATTAGCAAGCAATTGTATGTAGATACGGAGTTTATGTTTTTTACACCCAATACATTTACACCCAATGGCGATGGTATAAACGATGTGTTTGTTCCTATGGGCTTAATAGATGTTGACAAATACACACTCTTAATTTTTGATAGATGGGGCGATGAAATATTTAAATCTAATGATGTAAATTACGGCTGGGAGGGTAGAGCAAATGATGGAAAAGAGCTAGCACAGCAAGATACATACGTTTGGCTTATTAAATTATTCGATAAAAAAGGTGGACGACACTCCTTTGTGGGGCACGTAAATGTGGTAAAATAAACCATGTACATAGTTAGAAAGCGCCCAAAATTAAGCAATGTGAATTTTATTTAGCTATTTGATTATCAACACCTTAATCTCTTTTTATTGCTATCAGTTTTATATAATACACATTTTTTTGTTGGAAGGCGGGTTGGCAATCGGGGTAACTTTGAATCATCAAACAAAAAAGTACAAAGTATCAAGTACTAAGTACAAAGAAAAATTACTAAACAAATAAAAACTAAAAAACATGAAATCAACTAAAAAACTTAGCCTAAACGAAATTAAAGTAGAGAGTTTTGTTACAAGTATTAATGTAAAAGAGAAAGAAACTATAAATGGTGGAGAAGCCAAGCCAATGATGGGTCAATATGCAAGTGCGCTTGTGGGTACGCTCACAGCTGTTCCAACAGCACAACCTGCAACACCGGGACTAGGTGCTTCATGTGCAGTTGCAACTCTAATGGAACAAAATGACACTTTTACAATTGGTCATGGCGCATCTCAATTGCTATGTACAGATAGCAACAACCTTTTTTGCCAAACTGTTCGTGGATGCGGAACTCATGTTACCATAGCTTGTTTAAGTGAAGCATTTAATTGTTAGTTGGCTGTATTTAAACCCGGCAATTTCTATTTTAAGCTGTAAATTTAACATCATATGAGTTCATTTAATTATATTACTAATCGATACTTATTACAAACAATATCATATTTTGATATAATATGTATCTTTTTAAAATGGGCAAAGAAAAAATTGGCGGGTAACTTTGAATCATAAAAAACAATAAAAACTAAAAACATGAAATCAACTAAAAAACTTAGCCTAAACGAAATTAAAGTAGAAAGTTTTGTAACAAATTTGAGCTCTAATGAAAAAATTACAATTGGGGGGGGGACAGGGATGGCACAGGGTGTTGAAGCTGGCGTAAATGGTGTGGAAACAGCTGTATGGAAATGTCCGGCATCAGATCATTGCACGGGTCAGGGATTTACTGTTGATGGTTTAATTTGTTATACTGGTTATAATTGTAATTTGACCGATGGATTGCAGTGCGGGTTGGCTAGTCATTTTGGCAATTGTGATATAAGTAATACGGGTACTGGCAACAATACTGGAGGTACCGCAACGAATATAAATAGCCCTTGTGTAAACCGGTTGAATAATACACTATAGCTTAGATGCAAGTAAAAAGTGAAGGAATTAAATAACTATTAGTGTGCCGTGTAGCATAAGTCAGAATTTTAAAGCAATTCTACTTCCCTTTCAAATTCTATTTTAAATTCCGCAAAATATTTACCCGTTGCAGGACCATTAAAACCTGAGTAAATTTTCACCACTTCGTGCTTTTTGTTTAATAGAATGGTAGTTGGAAAAGAGGCTACATGGCTCAACCATGGTAGTTTTTCGGCAGCCTCTTTTTTTGAAGCAGTACCCGCCACTAAAAATTGGTAGCTGGAATTGTATTTGTTCTTCAGTCGTTCGATATTTCTTTTTGCAACAGAAAATTCGGTAGTTCGCTCGAAACACAACGCAATAATCTCGATTTTACTTTTATCCAATTTCTTATATAATTCCGATAAATAGGCTGTTTCATCCATACAATTAGGACACCAAGAACCCATTAATTGCACAACTACTGCTTTATTCTTATACTTTTCATCACTTAGTGTAGTTATTACACTATCTAGATTGGGAAATGAAAAATCTATTTCATTTGTAGTGATTGATTTAATCAGCGTATCCGGCTTAGCCAATTCAAACGTATCGTTCCTTTTCGCTATCCATTTCTCATAATGGTGTATGCCGCTCCAGAATTCACCTTGCAAGCTTCCATCAGCTTGTTTCACAGCTTTAAATAAAAATGCATGTGAGCCATCAAAGCATGATAAATACAAAGAGTCGTTTTTCACGTTTCCCTCTAAATAGCGATAATCGCCAGTTTCTGTTAAGAACGTGCCATAAGCACGATTTCCCTTTTGAGAAAAAACTCCCAATGCTTTGTATTCATCTTCTGCTCCTTGACTAAAAGCAACTTCCCATTTGCCACTAAAATCAAATCCCTTGTAGTTATCTTCAACAGGAAAGAAACGATACTCTTTTTGGGCCTCGGCTTCAAAAGCAATAACATTCATGTCTTTACGCGCATGATTAATCCACGTACCTCTGAAAACACCATCGCTATCTACTTTGGCAATTATCTCGGAATCAAAAACAGGAAGCTGTATAATGTATGTTTTGTTCTTTACAACAATTTCATCAACAGTAATTTTCTCTTCTCCGTTTAGGATAGTCAATTGTGATAAACTATCATTCTTTTGAACAACAAGTACAAAGGGAAGAACGATATTTTTCCTTGAATCAATTATTAATTCTGCTCTATAAGTTCCATTTGACAGTTCTTTCATCGGATGAGTGTTGTTTTTGCAACAAGGAAGTAGAATAAAGAGGGAATAATATACTATTTTTTTCACCGTTCGAATATAAATTACTCTGATTCAATTTCTAGTACTCGTGCTATTTCGTGATGAAGCTCCGGGATATCATTTATAATTGTGTTATATACAATGTCATGATCTACTCCAAAATAATTATGAATTAGTCTATCCCTCATTCCTGCCATTTCCCTCCAATCTATGTGAGGATATTTTACTTTTATCACTTCATCAACACGCTTGGAAGCCTCTCCTATTATTTCAAGACTGCGTATAATCGCCTTTGTCTGTGTTTCATCATCGAGAATCTCCTCCTGTGTTTTTCCCTTTATTGCCTTTTGAATATAAGCACACTCATCAAGTATATGTCTTAAAAACTCAAGCTGCGAGGGGAACATATTCTACTTCTTTTAATATGTATGGTCCAATATATTTACTTAATGATTGGGGGGTAACGAGCTCTATCTTTCTTCCGGTAAGTTGTTCTAAATAATCCCCTAAACCTATAAAGTTTTTCAAGGTTTTGTACTCGGGAGCTATATCAACATAAAAATCTATATCACTTGTTTCTTTGGCTGCATCCCTAACAAAAGAGCCGAAAATACCTAACCGTTTAACACCATAACTCGTTATGTGTTCTTGGTTGGAAAGCAGTCTATCAATAAGCTCTTGCTTTGTTTTTACAGGTAAATTCATAACACAAAAATACTGTTTTTATATGAACTAGTTTCCAAACTTTATCCCTTGCGCCAATGGTAACTCTGTGCTATAATTAATTGTGTTGGTTTGTCTTCTCATATACACTTTCCATGCATCTGAGCCAGATTCGCGCCCACCACCGGTTTCTTTTTCGCCACCAAATGCACCACCTATCTCGGCTCCAGAAGTACCAATGTTTACGTTGGCAATTCCGCAATCTGAACCTTCGTGTGACAAGAATTTTTCTGTTTCCAACATGTTTCTTGAAAATATAGCTGACGATAACCCTTGCGGCACATCGTTGTGTAGGGCAATAGCCTCGTCTAATGTAGTATACTTCAACAAATATAAAATAGGAGCAAACGTTTCATCCTTTACCATTTGAACATTACCAGGAACCTCAACAACTGTTGGCGTTACATAACATCCTGATTTGTACTTATCCCCTTTTAAAACTTCAGCACCACAAACAATTTTTCCTCCTTGTTTCTGAACCTCTGCAATGGCGTGTTCGTAATTTTTTACTGCAAGTGTGTCAATCAACGGACCAACAAGCGTTCCCGCTTCTAGTGGATTTCCGATTGTAATTTGTTTGTAACCGCTAATTAATTTTTGTTTAAATGTTTCGTACACAGAAGAGTGAATAATTAATCTGCGAGTGGTAGTACAACGCTGACCTGCGGTTCCTGCCGCTCCAAATAACGTTGCTCTTAGAGCCATGTCCAAATCAGCATTTTCAGTTATTACAATGGCATTATTTCCTCCTAACTCAAGCAAGCTTCTTCCTAAACGTTTAGCAACAGCTACACCTACAGCTTTACCCATACGGGTAGATCCTGTGGCAGAAACTAAAGGTACTCTTGTATCGTTCGACATCAACTCTCCAATATCAGCACCTCCAATAACTAACGAACAAACACCTTCCGGTACATTATTCTTCTTCAATACACTTGAAATGATGTTATGACAAGCAACTGCAGTCAAAGGAGTTTTTTCAGATGGTTTCCAAATTACAACATCTCCACAAACCATTGCCAATTTAGCATTCCAAGACCATACAGCCACAGGAAAATTAAATGCAGAAATTACTCCAACAATTCCCAGTGGATGGTATTGCTCATACATGCGATGCTTAAAGCGTTCTGAATGCATGGTTAAACCATGCAACTGACGGGACAAACCAACTGCAAAGTCGCAGATGTCAATCATTTCTTGCACTTCCCCCAATCCTTCTTGGTATATTTTCCCCATTTCGTAGGTAACCAGTTTACCCAATGGCTCTTTGTATTTGCGCAATTCATCGCCTATTTGACGCACGATTTCCCCTCTTTTGGGTGCAGGCATCATACGCCATGTAACAAAAGCTTCTTGTGCTTTTTTAACAACTGCTTCGTAATCTGCAGCTGTAGCTTGTTTTACCTTGGCAATCAGTTCTCCGTTAATAGGCGAGAAGGAAGAAAGTTCTTCGCCTTTTGTATCTATCCAATTTGTTCCGGTACAAGCTCCACTATTAATTGCATTTATACCTAACTGCTTTAATATTGCTTGTATATCTGTTGTTTTTGTTAGTGTTTCCATAAAATTGACAATGTTTTAATTAAAGTTAAACTAATCTTTTCAAAACAAAATTACAATTCTTTAATTTTCTTAGATTGTATATTTTGGTTTTTTAGTTCGATATTTGAGAATAACCACAAACCATTAGAAAAGATGAAAAAGATAACTACTATTTTTATAATCCTTTGCATATCTATTTTAGCAAAAGCGCATTCAATAGACAGTCTAAAAATTATTCCTCCCAACCCAACTACTAACGACTACATAAAAGTAGTTGCATATACTATGTTTACGAGTGGTAGTTGCGCTATGATAGATAGTTCGGTAGCAGGAATTGGAACCGGCACAACAATTACCATTGATGCATGCCACAATGTTGGTATGTTGACTGTAATTTGCCACAGCACAGATACTGTATCGTTAGGATTTTTAGCTCCGGGTAATTATTCGCTGAACTATTTTATCAATACTACAGATCCATTTACAGACCCAACAACGTGTAATATTTTACATTCTGATTCTATTTCTAAATCGTTTGTTGTTGCTGCCGGTGGGCCATCGGCTATCGACAATATAAATCCATTGTTTGGAACGCTACAAGCGTTTCCCAATCCTACAACAGGTTTGCTAGCATTTGATCCTAATATGTTGAGAAGTGAGAATGGATTTCTGTTTACACTTTATAATGTTAGAGGAGAGCTGGTAACCAGTTTAGCGATAGATAAAAACCATCCTAAATTAGATATTTCTACTGTAGGAAGTGGTGTATATTATTATCGCCTAGAAAGCGGCTCAAATGTTGGGGCATTTCAAAAGATTGTTGTAGTAAACTAGTTAAGAAAAAAGCAAAGGCTGTTTTTACCTAACCGGTAATGCGGCCAACCCTTTTTGAGCCTCTACATTTTTAGGATCTATCTTCAAGCACTGCGTCCAAGCTTCACGAGCTTTATCAATCTCACCTAAACTATAATGAGCGCCTCCTAAATGATACCAATGATTTGGATTGCCACTGTCATTTTGTACAGCTTTTTGCATATCTGCCAAAGCCCCCTTTAAATCGCCTTTCTCAGCTTTTTTGAATGCACGATTTAAAAACTCTTGCGCCAACAGTGGTGTAAATTTTCGCAGATATGGATTTGTAGGAAACAGTTGTCTTGCTCGAGCCCAGGCAGCATCACTAGCTTCTAAATTTTTCAATTTATAGTTTGCTAATCCTAAATTTAAAAATCCATTTACATATTTTGGATGGATACGTGTAGCTTTATCTAAGTAACTAATGCCTTTGTATAAAAGATCTAAGCGGTTTTTCTCTACTTTGGCAGTATCGGCCAAATCGATGCAACGTGCACCGGCATTACCATTCACAAGTACACTGTTTGGAACAATTTCCACATCTTTTATGAAAAGAGTTTTATCGTTTTTCCAATCAAAATTTCTTTCCCATGATTTAATTGCATAAAGTGAGGTTACACACAATAAAAATGCCGAAAGAACAATTGTTTGAACAACCTTGCCCGCAGAACTTATTTTGTGTATTAAATAAATTAGTAGATAAGATGCTGCAATTACAAAGCCTAATGAAGAGTGAAATATCAAACGTTCGCCCATGGTAGCACCTATGTCCATAAGTATATTGGCAATCATGGCCAAAAATGCCAAATAAAACATTATTGCAAAGCCAAGCGGATGGCGCATTCGTACGTATTTAAATCCGTAATAAATAATAGCCCCATGCAATAACAATGACAGCCAAACACTCCAATGGCTCCAGCTTTTGTAAGGAATTTGGTTATATGAGTAATCGCTAGACAGCGGATGTGGAAACACTAGTAGCTTAAAATAGTTGCTTGCCGTAGAAATTTTTGTAGGCAATTTCTGACTCTTTTTTGCATATAAATATGGGTTATTAAGTACTTCTGGATTTTCAATGGTTGACGCTCCCACTATATTTACACGAATACTCATGTACATAATAAGCACCGCAAAATATGGCAACATGGTAATAATTGCATTGGTCCAAGTTGCTTTTCTAAATACATACAACGCAATAGGAATAAGCGCAATAAGCGTTACAGCATATTCTTTCGACAGCAATGCCAAGAAAAACGATATACCACCTAACAGTATATATAGTATTTTCTTCGTGTCAAAATACTTGAAAACACTCATAAATGTGAGTGTAATAAATATCAAAGACATTATTTCATCCCTACTTTTTACATTAGATATTGCCTCAGTATGTATAGGATGCGTTAAAAAAAGCAGTGCCGATAAAAATGCGATATCCGGCACTTTTTGAAACAAAAAGAATCGCAAAAAATACAATAACAATACCGCACAAAATATGTACAAAAACACATTTACTTTGTGCCGTATGTGCGCCAAATGCATGTTATAATCTTTCGGCTTGCCATTTTCATCTACACCAATAGATGCTTGTAATTTTTTGCTAGGTATCTTAAAACCCTTCTTTACCGGGGCATACGGTGTTTCGTCTAAAGACATGGAGTCGGTAAACAACTCTTGCTCAATGGCAAAAGTTACAATAGAAAGCGGACGATAACGACCACCGGATAGCTGTTGAGAGGACCCCATTTGTCTATAAAAACTAGTATAGGCATCGTTCGTAAAAATTCCCCAAATAGAATCGGCTCCACCTTGCACAAATTCATTTTGTACAATCACAATACCATCATCTAGTGCGTATTCGTTTTCAAACGAATTTTGATAAAACACATATCCAATAATGGAAATAAGTACCGCCTGATATATAAACGTGTACATCGAATTCTTTAGCTCAAAAAAAGAAGCTTTGCCTATCCACCACGAGTGTGCATCTGCTATGGTTTGTTTAGCGGTTTTAGGAGTAGTTATAGTTTTCTTTGCCATCTTTTTAAAATCGGTTGTAGGTAAAAATAAGAAAATATACCAAATAAAGGTCTTGTAGGTAATGGTACAAAATTGTTCTTTACTGTGTTTTTATTAAAGCCAATAAGAGTGGACTATACAACCCCTTTTAAAAAATTAAATCAAGGGAAACGACTGTTCTTTAGTTTACTTTAATCTAAAAATAGGTGTTTCGTTGCATCGGTTGGAATCATGCAGGAGTCTCTCTTCCCAAATAGTTGGTAGCGCCTTTTTGAAATGAAGTTATATACAAAATCCCGTAGTGGTTTGGGGATAATTAATAGAAAATAAAACAGTTGCCATATTCCGCCCAGTTCCTTTAGTACGTGCAAAGCAGCAGACGATTTTACGAAATAGGAATCATTTTTTATATAGACAAATGAATCCAAATTAGAAGTTTCTAATCCGAATTTTTTTAACAATGTTTGTCCTATTTCAGATTGCAGTGAAGCAAATTTAAATTTTTCGGATGAATCTCTTTTAATAATAAACTGAACCGATTTATTACAAAAATTGCAAACCCCGTCAAATAGCAAAATGTTCGTTTCCTTTGTGTTCATGAACAATTGGTTGGTAGGCACTTTCTTAATAGTTGAGCCAAAGATACTATTTGTGCAGTAAATAGCATGTTCGTTTTATTGTTGTTTTGGCTGGTAATAATTAAACCGTATTTAGACAGTAGAAGCTTTTGAAAAAAGCGCACTATCTGTCTTAGTACGGGTAACCCCAACTTAGTATAAGTAAGGCTCCCTTACTTATTCAAACCCCTAAAAGCCTTACTAATATTTAGTTGTAGGCAGTTGTATTTTCCAACTGTCTATTTAGGGTTAAAAGGATTGGTAGCTAAAAGGAAATTAGCAACAAAAGGTATATGTTCACAAAGCAGAATTACTTATGAAGTTTATAAAATGCGATGTTTGATTAGCAATACAGAAAAAATTAATTAGCTGTAATTACAATTTTTAAAGAATTTGTTCTCGTATCTGAATTTACAGAAAGCAAGTATATTCCAGAAGTTACTTTAGATTGTTTAATCTCTTGCCAAGCATCTTGTATCTCTTCATATTTCTTGATAGATGAATAAACAATTCGACCATACATGTCTGTAAAAGTAATTTCCATTTTTTTTCCTTTTTCTATACTTGTTGTACAGTCAAATTCTTCAATGTTTACAGGGTTATTGCAGGTAATGGAAAAATCGGTTTCGAACAGCTCTACGCTTTTTATTTCAAAGCTTTCTTCTTTGCCATCAAAATCGGTTTGTTTTAAGCGGTAGTAGGAAACCCCTTTGTAAGGGCTTTTGTCGGTGAATTGATAGTTTTTTAGAGAGTTTGAGTTTCCTGCACCTACTATCGTTGCTATAGATTCGAAAGCCTCGGCATCTTTGCTGCGCTCAATTGTAAAGTAACTGTTGTTTGTTTCGGATGTTGTGGTCCAGGTAAGCTCAACCTCTTTGTTTTCAACGGATCGAGCGTTAAATTCTAAAAGCTCTATAGGTAAAGGATTTCCTGTTGTCCATTTAGCGACTAGGTGACCGGGCGCACCCGTTACTATAGTAGTAGATCCTGTAGTAGGGTCAATATCCATTCCTCCAGTAAAATTACCTGTAAAAACGGGATTGCCGGAAAGGTCTATTTTCATAGCAACAACAGACTCTGTGGGGTTGTATCCGAACTTTGCCGCCCACTGATAAGTTCCGCTGCTATTATACTTTGCAATTAATCCATCATAGGATCCGCACATGAATCCACATCCAGTTAAGCTCGCTGTACCTGCGCCCGGATCCCAATCAATGCTGCCGGAAAAAGACCCACCAAGATATACATTGTCACTAGCGTCTAAACACAAAGCAGATCCAAATGCTGTACATGCAGTGGAAGAGCAGCCGAAACTATTTGCAAATTGTATGGTTCCGCTACTGTTGTATTTTGCTACAAACATGCTTTGCCCTATGGTTGCCGCAGTTAATGTGTAAGACCCTGCCCCGATATCAAAATCAATGGCTGTACCGGTATATTCTCCTGTTATATAAACATTATCTGAACCATCGTGGTCTATTGCGGGAGCAACATCTTTACCGGTTCCGCCTATTTTCCCACCCCATTGATATGTTCCGGAGCTATTGTATTTGGCCAAGAATGCGTCTGCGCCTCCCGCAGAGGTTACTGTTGCAGTACCCACCCCCGGATCTAAATCGATAGTGCCATTAAAATATCCACTTACCAGAACATTGCTGCTACCATCAATTTCTAAACTAAGAATGTTGTCTCCACTTGTTCCGCCAATTGCAAACCCCCATTGATAAACCCCACTGCTATTGTATTTAGCAACAAATGCATCTGTGCCCCCCGCACAACTCACGGTAGATGTTCCTGCTCCCGGATCAAGATCCATCGTTCCTTGGAAATACCCTGCTACATAAACGTTACTGCTTCCGTCTACAGCAATTGCAGTAGCAGCATCTTTGCTTGTTGACCCAATATTATAAGCCCAGGAATAGGTACTAGAGCTATCGTACTTTGCAAAGAAAATGTCTAAATTACCATTAGATGTAAGATTGGCTGTGCTGCCGCTTGGGTCAAAATCTGCTGTAGCACTAAATGTACCCGCAATTAGTAAATTGTCGTTTCCATCTATCGTTATGCTTTTGGCTGTATCTTCTCCTGTTGAGCCAATACCCCACATAGATGTATAGCTACCGCCACTGCTGTATTTCACAACGGCAATATCATTCCCCCCAACAGCTGTAAGTGTTGCAGTGCCAGCTCCGGAGTCGAAATCTGTGCTTGCGTCAAGGTAATTAGCAACGAAGAATATGCTTCCTTTACTGTTTATTGATACATCCCAGCTAGGGTCGTTCGATCCGGCTCCAGCTCCTGATTTACCCCAAGAAAAATAAGGAGGTTGCGCATATACATTCGTACAGAGTGATAGAAAGAAAAATAGACAGAATAGTTTGATGTAATATTTTGCAAAATAAATCATTGCCGAATCTAGTAATAATTTGACATCATACTGGTTAACATTTGTTTTAAATTATATGTATTATATACGTATTATTTAAATATAAATAATTGTAAATTAGATTATTATAATATTAAAAATATGGTTTCCAACTTTAATAATAAATACCTATTCTATATTATTAAAACATTAAACAAGGGCGAAAAGCGCTACATAAAGCAATTCGCTAAGCTGCAATCTGATAATCCTACCTACATTAAATTAATGGATGCCATTGAGCAACAAAATGAATATGATGAGAAAAAACTTAAGTTGTTGTTGTCTAAAATAATCAAGAAAGAAAATTTTTCTCAAACAAAACAGTATTTAACTAACCTTATTCTAAAAGCCTTAAGAAATTATAATTCAGAGAAAAGTATTTTGTTTGAAGTTACAAATGGATTTCAAAATATTGAGATACTTAAATCTAAGTCCCTGCCGGAAGAGGCATTAATACAATGCGATAGAATTATTAAGAGAAGTAGGGAATCGTCAATTATGGAGTTTTTAGCATATTCTACGCGAATCAAAAAAAATTTACTGTTATCTCATCGAAGCCATAAGGAATATGCACATGAAATAGCAGAAGTCTTAACTGCCTCAGAAGCAATTAATCAAGAGCTACAAGAAATCAATAGTTATTTTAATCTTTCTATTCGAATTCAAGATACACATGCTGCTCACGACAAAATCCCAAGTTATTTATTGTCAAAAGAAATTGACGAGCTTACGGCTCGTTATAAAATAAATAAAGTACCCGCCAGTTTAAGAAGCAAAGAAGTTTATTATCAATTGTTGTATACAATTTCGTTTGCAAAATTTGATTTTGTGAATGCATATATAAATTTGAAAAAGAAAATTGATGTTTATGCTGAAATGGGAGAGTCGCCATTCTTCCGGGCGGAAAATCGGATTGCCAGCATGTTAAATTTAGCAAAGATTGCAGCTAAAAACAAACGAGTAAACGAAGCGTTGCAAATAATAGAGAATACAAAACAGCTTTGTTATGTAAACGAATCTTTTAATATTTTATCTTTTGAAGGGTATATGCTTAGGTGCTTATCGGAGGAACTTATTTGCTATCTGTCTCTTAAAAGTAGGGTAAGTTGTTATAGGCAGATTATCTATGCCAAAGCTTTTCTTAAAACACATTCTGCTAAAATTGATTCGGCAACTATATCTAACTTCTTTTTAACCCTACTTGTGTCCTATTTCTATTTAAACAAATTTAAAAAAGTAAAAGAGTTGATTGGGTTAATAAATAAAAATAGTCATCAATATTCATCTGTTAATTTAGGGTTGTATGCAAAAATAATTACACTAATTATTAGGTATGAAGAGAAGGATGTATTTTACATAAGCTCACTTGCCAAATCAATTTATATGTGGCTATATAGGAAAAAGTTGAATGAGAAAACGAGTCCACAAATTATTCTGAAGTTTATGTGGCATGGTGCAGGTAGAAACGGAGATTTAACGAAAAATGCTTTCCGAAATTTATATAGAGATTTATCTAAACAAAGGCAAGACAGATACGAGTCGTATTTCTTTTACGAGTTTGATATTTTGGTTTGGATTAAAAGTAAAATTGACAACAAACCGATGTTTGATATATACAAGAAAATGTACAAGTCGGAAGATTAATTTATATTTTTACACGCGATGAAAAAAATAATTACATACAACGTAAATGGCATACGCTCCGCTATGAGCAAAGGTTGGATTGATTGGTTGAAATCAGTAAATCCCGATATTGTTTGTTTGCAAGAGATTAAAGCAAATGTAGAACAGATTGATACCAAAGTATTAGAAGACCTAGGGTACGCACACTACTGGCATTCGGCCGAAAAAAAGGGCTATAGCGGTGTTGCCATATTCAGCAAACAAAAACCTACGCATGTAGAAGTTGGATGTGGCATACAAAAGTATGATGCCGAAGGTCGCGTGTTGCGCGTTGATTATGGCGATGTATCGGTAATGAGTGTGTACATGCCATCCGGCTCTAGTGGTGATGAGCGACAAGCATTTAAAATGGTGTGGCTAGATGACTTTCAAAAATACATTGACAAACTTAAAAAGACTCGCCCTAATTTAATTATAGCCGGAGATTATAATATTTGTCACAAGCCAATTGATATTCACAATCCGATTAGCAATGCCAACTCATCCGGATTTTTGCCTGAAGAGCGCGAATGGATTGATACTTTTATGAAGAGTGGTTTTGTAGATTCCTTTCGTGTTTTTAATCAAGATCCACATCACTATACATGGTGGACATTCCGGGCTAATGCACGTGCAAAAAATTTAGGTTGGCGTATCGATTATCAATTGGTAAGTGAGTCGCTTAAAAGCAAGTTGAAACGAGCTGTAATCCTTCCAGAAGCTAAACATTCCGATCATTGTCCAATGCTGATTGAGATTGATTTTTAAAAGATGAAGGTTTCTCCCAAAACCTCTTTCTACATTTATTAATGTAGTTTGTAGTCTATACATCTAAAATCTATTCGCAAAAATGACGTTGTACAATCGCATTCAGATAAAGAACGAGGGCTGTAATCACTTTTTACAACAGAATACTCTATAGATGTTTTTCAAATCAAGTGATTGGGTGAAATAACATTAGTTAGTTAGTTTTATTTTATTCTCAATTCTTGTTGTTGAATAACCCTCCAAATAGTTTATCAACTCTACCCTTCCGCCTCTTGTTTCAACAATATCTCTACCCACTACTTTATCTAGAGTGTAGTCAGCTCCCTTTACTAAAACATCCGGCTGAATATGTTTTATTAATTCATAGGGAGTGTCTTCGTTAAAAACTACTACAGCAGTTACAAAATGTAATGCTGCAATAATTGTGCTTCTGCTTTTTTCATCTTGAATAGGTCTAGATGGAGCTTTCTGTAATCGCCTTACACTATCGTCTGAATTTACACCTACAATTAATACATCACCTAAATCCGCAGCTTTACTCAAATAATCAATGTGCCCAAGATGCAACAGATCAAAGCAGCCATTGGTAAACACAATTTTCTTGTCTTTTAAACGCCAAGCAGCTATAGCACGAACAAGGTCGTTTGGGTTATAAATCTTATCAGCAATTATTTGCAAATTGTACTTTACTAGTGGTTGCATCTGTCTAAAATATAGGCATAAAGGTATAGTTTTTAGTTTAGTCAGTTGTCTTTTCAACTGTCTATTTAATATTAAAACTGCACTCTAAACATTAAATCTGGAAAAAATCCACTTTGGTATAGTGTGTTTACCTTCTGATTAAGCCTATTATAGCGCTGTACAAACACATTCTTGTTATTGGTTAAATTCTGCATATCAAAAAAGAATTGATACGACACTTTTCTTTTGTTGCTATTAAACCTATATCCAAATTTTAAATCAGCTCTAAAATAAGGGGTGTTTTGTTTGGTAAATGCATAATCGTCTCCCGCCAACACTTCTTCATTTGCTAGTTTAGATTTTTGCAAATCAATTGGCGTATAAAAACGTCCGCCCGCTGTAGTTACTTTAAAATCAACCGTTATAGCGTTTTGTTTCGATTTTCCCACAATGAATTCCTTACCACCCAATACATTCAACACATATTTATTATTAAATGCTGTATTTCGTTCAACACCATCACTGCCTTTATATTTTGAATCGTACAAAGAGCCAGTAATTAAACCATAAAAGCCGTTACTAAAAAATTTTTCAAGAGTGAGTTCTACTCCATAGTTATTTCCTGTTCCCGTATTTACCAACGAATCGTTATCCGGAAAAATAAAATAAGCTCCGGTATTAAGCATCGAGAAACTACTGTTAGTAGGTTCTACAGGTACATTGTCAATTAATTGATAATACGTTTCAACGCGTATTCTGTAATCCTTTATAGGGGTAGTATTATATGCTAACACAAAATGTTGACTGCGCGTAAAGCCTAAATCTTTGTTGGTTGCATTGCGGCTTCCATCGGCATAAGTAGTTTCAAAAAAATATATTGGCAGTGGTTGAATTTGGTTGTGCATGCCGTAACCAAGATTGATAGAATTTTTTTCGTTCAGTTGATACACCAATCCTGCTCTAGGTTCTATAGCGCTGGTATTATTTAGGGAAAAGCTTTGTGTGTGTAAACCCACGTTTGCTTTTAATTGATCTGTAAATTTATATTGTCCTTGAACAAAAGCTTCTGCAAGCAAAGCCCCATCGCCAAAATCTCTCATAACAATCCAGTCTGGCTTATTTTGTCTGCTTCGTAAAAATAAATTCATATTCTGTTGTTGTGCATACACCCCTCCTTTTAAATTAAAACGAGAGTTTATTTTATGTGTAAGAATTGACGAGAAAAAATAATTTGTGTATGTGTCTTTGTTTTCAATGTTTCTGGCGGTACTACCATCTGTGAGTATTGCTTCTTGAATATATTGTGCTTCATTAATTGTTGTGGCAACAGTTGTTTTTAAAAATGTTTTGCTACCAATATTTATCGAATGATTAATACCCACCATTCCCATATTCGAATAGAAATAAGAGTTTTGAGATGGGTCTGCAAACAAATCATTGCTATCAATTTCATTTGCTAAAAAATCTATTTTACTTAATCCAACCAAACCAAACAAAGAAACTCTACCTAGCTTTCCTGCACCTGATGACACTTTAAAAGACACATCTTGGTATTGAGGAGTAGCATTCGTTCCCACCGGAATACCCGCTTTACGAGCAAAATCGACAAAAGAATAACGATAGCCAATCAAGTAAGAAGAACCATTTTTTTTAGAAATTGGTCCTTCTGCTAAAAGTTCCAATCCTGTAAAAGCCCCTATTTGTGCAGTAAATTCATGACGTTCCGTATTGCCGGTTCTAAAACCCAAATCAAATACTCCGGCTGTGGCATTACCATATTCTGCAGGAAAAGCCGATGTCATAAAATCCGAACTCTTTAAAACATTTGTGTTCAATGCACTTACTGGTCCACCAGTAGTGCCCAATGTAGAAAAGTGATTTGGATTAGATACTGTAACACCATCTATTCTAAATAAAATACCGGTAGGTGAATTACCTCGAATAACAATGTCGTTGCGCGAATCATCCGAATTACTTACACCTGCAAAGTTTGATGCCATGCGAGCGGGGTCGTTTCTAGAACCAGAATAGCGTGTAACATCTTCCATACTGAATGTGCGTGCCGATACACTAGTCATCTCATTAAGCGTTTTATCTTTCGAATTTGCACTTATCACAACTTCATTCATCTGATTAATATTTTCTTCCAACTCTACATTAATAACCACTTCCTTTCCCGCTGTTACCAATATATTCGGAATAACCAGTTCATTGTAACCAATAAAAGAAATTTTAATTTCTTGTCGTCCAAGCGGAACGCCCGTCAATTTATAATATCCATCAATATCAGTTGTGGTGCCCTTAAGCGGAGTGTGCTTTTGCAATACAATTGTTACCCCAGGTATAGGCGCATGCGTTACCTTATCTGTAATTTGCCCTTTTATAGTTTGCGTACTTGCTTGTTCTTGCGCCAATAGCGTTCTAGCAACTAGCATAAAAATTGTGATTAGATGAAGCTTAATAGAGTGTTTCATATTTTTGTTTTATATGTAATTATTATAAACAGTGTTTAGTGTTGAGATAAATTTTTTTAGTTCTTCTTTATCATATTAAAAAAATATTCGTAAGCTGTGTAAACATCAGCCTTATTGCCTGTTTCGTCACACACACGCATTCTATCTTTTATTTTCAAACTAGCTAATCCATGAACATTGCTCCACAGCAAATAAGCTAAGCTACCCGATTCGTGCTTTTTAAAATGTCCTTTTTGTTTGCATTCTTCTATAGAAGACACTAAAAACCCAAACGCTTGATCACCCTCTTTCCAATCTTTATCAGTCATGCACTCCATAGGAGCTGTCATCATAAACATTAACTCGTAGTATTCCGGATTTTCAAAAGCAAAATTCAAGTATGCAAGCCCGGTTTTGTATATCCGTTGCATAGGGTCTTTTATATTTGCTAACGGAACCATTCTCGCAAAAAGCAGTTTAAACCCTTCTGTATGCAAATCGTACAGCAGTTCGTTTTTATCTTTATAGTACAAATAAAGCGTAGCAGGACTAAATTCTATCTCCTTTGCAATCGAGCGAATACTTGTTTTGTCATACCCCAATTCTAGGAACTGCCTTTGGGCTGCCTTTAAAATAAGGCTTTTCATCTCTATTTTTTCTCGTTCCTTACGTTCGCTAATTCCCATTTGAAAAATAATTACACCGCAAATATAATAAACAGTGTTTAGTTTGTCAAGAATTTTATCGTTTTTCTTTGTGTGTTACTTATCCCCTAAACTAATTATATAATTACCAGTATTAAAGCAGAGCGGATATAGATACGATTTATCATCATTCTTACTTGTTTCTTGATGCTTATAAACATGCAATCGCTCATACACTGCAACAAAAACACTTACAATCAAATACCACTTTAGTAGCCCAAACAAAGCACCAATCAGCCTGTTAATGATCCCCAACATGGCAATTTTAATAAGAAGCTCGAGTAGCTTTGCAAGTAATAAAATAGAAATAGTAATAATGGAAAAACCGAAAACAAATCCAATTAATTTTCCACTTTTTAAATCAACACCAAGAGTGTTTATAATTTGTGGTGCTATTAAATCGCCTACATACCTAGCTCCCAATACACCTATACACAATGCCAGCAAAGACGCTATTTGTATAATAAATCCTTTTCTGTAGCCGTGTATTAGCCCCCAAAGAAGTGGCACAGATAACATGTAGTCCGTTTTACTCATACTTAAATAGATATTGAAACAGTGTCGATTTGAAAGAAGTCTAGAACAAATAACTTTAATATAGAGTGCATTGAAAATATTTATTCAATGTAATAATAATCAGTTTCTAAAAATAAATTTTTTAATATATTGTGTTATAAATAAAAACATAAAATATGAAAAAAACCTTACTGTTATTATCCTGTATTTTCTCCTTAAGTTATTTTGCACAAACATCTTGCTATAGTGGAGGTTCTTATTATCAACACCTAGGTTCAGGCTTTTCCGATCCCAATTTTTCCTCCCCCGCTGTAGCTGTAAAAGAAATTGTAAACACGGGTAATTACGTTGTGGTTGTAGGTAAGTTTAGAAACGCATATGGCGATACTGCAAAGAATATTTCTTTATATGAGAAAAATACAAGAAGATGGTATAGATTGGCAGATGAGCCCAATGGAGAAGTAAAAGCAGCGGTTATAGACCAAAATAAGTTATATATAGTGGGTACTTTTACTAAAATAGGAGCCACATCGTTTGATAAATTGGCGGCATATGATTTTACTACACAACAGTGGAGCTCAGTTACAACAGCTGCATTTCCATCATTATCTCCATCAAATGCTGAAGTAAAATCTATAGCTGTTTTAAATGGCGATATTTATTTTTCTACTTCAGCAAATTCAAGCGGAAATTATATAACATACAAAGCTACTGCAACGGCAATAACAAACTATATTACCACTAATGCTGAAGTAAAAAAAATAAAGAAAAATTTAGACAGCCTATATCTTGTTGGTGCATTTACGACCATTAAACTTACCTCCCAGCCTAGTGCACAAAATATAAAGAGCATAGCCAAATACCACAACGGTAGCATAAGTCAATTGGGGGCCTCCGGTGTGCCAATTACGTATGGTTCAAACAACACAACTATTTCATGTATAGATGTGTATAATAATATAATTTATGTGGGAGGCACCTTTTCTCAATACAATGGTCAAAATTATTATGGTATTTTAATGTATAACGGAGCTGCTTGGGATACAGCTACCACACGATTTTCTTCATCTACTTCCAATGCAGCGGTTTCTGCCATATCAGTAGCCTCTACTGGAATTTTTGTAGGCTCTACTTCTTCTGCTGACTTATATTTTTGGGACAACACATTAAACCAACAAGTAAATGCAAAAAAAATAGCCAGATATAATTCCGGAAAATGGGCTACAATTAACAATCCAACTACAGCATCGAGTTTTTCAATTATTGGAATGACAGCAGACGCAAAAAATGGGGATATATATGTTTTACAAACGACAGATGCACTTCTAATTGAATCTAAAAAATCGAATATTGCAGATAGGCTATATCATGGAATAAAGCCTAGTTTTTCGAATGCAGCAGAAAATTTTAGACAAGTAAGGCCAATAAATGATAAAATATATTTTAACTATTCACAAAGCTTTAATGCAAAATTGGCAAAGTTTAATTTACAAACCGGATTAATAGATACTGCCTTTAAAATACCTTCTATTGCATCGCATACAAATGTTATTCCGGCTGCAATAGGACACAAAAACAACCAATCGCTACTTGCGGTATTTCAGGCAAAAACGATAAGCGGAAATAATTATTTTAATTTTTTATTTGAGTACAATGAAACTACAAACACATTTACTCAAATTGGTTCAGGAATACCTAGCTCCAGCAGTAACAAAGATGCTTGGGGTTGTGGTTTTATAAGAGGAAAGTATTTCGTATTAGCCGAAGATTTGTATGAATTTGATGGTACAAACTGGATAAATAAAACCTTTTCAGGAAATCCTCTAGTTTATACATCGTTCACATATCAATTGTATAATGCGTTTGATGTGTCTTCCATAGATAGTTCGTTATACTTTACCAATTTACAAAGCCTTTATAAATACGATGGAACAAACGCTACAGTTATTCATGGCTTTGGAAGCGGCAATAAAATTAGATCGGTACATGTGGCTAATGATGGGGATGTATATTTCGGTGGCGATTTTGGTGGTACCTACTCAGGAGCAGGAGGAATAAACAATATTGCTTATTATAGTCAAGATAGCGCTAAAGCAAAACCCCTTGGTGGAGGTATAAATGTAGATAATTATGGAACTTATTTGAGAGACATAACCAGCATTGGTGATAGTATATTCATTACGGGAGAGTTGGAAACAAACTACAACCAACCATCGGTTGCAAACAATACAAGTGGAGATGATGTGCAAATTTGGGATAAAGGCTTAAAACAATGGGTTTGCTTTGATTCCCGCCTTTCCGAAAATCAAAACATAGAAGCGTATAAAGGCGGACTTATAGGAACAACAAACACTACCATTGCAAAAAACGGAACATCAAATATTCCCGCTATTACATCAGAAAGCTGGTGGATGTGGAATTTAGGAACATCTAGCTCACTTCCTGTTTTTGTGGCAGACTCAGGTCTAGGCGTAAATACATTGTCATTACCGAAAACCTTGTTTTTTGATGTGTATCCTAACCCGGCAAACGATTATATAGTAGTAATACAAAAAGACAATTCTAGAGACTCGAAAAAACTACAGATTACCAATCTGATGGGACAAGTCGTTTTAACACAAACCATCTCAGACCAATCGAAGCAAATAAAAACCGACTACTTAACACCTGGTGTTTACTTAATAATGGTTGAAAGCAAAGAAAAGAGAGGCGTACAAAGATTGATTATTCAATAGTTATGTAACGTCCTAAAATAAGTTGACGGATTTTAAATAATCCCGATTGCCTCAGGTGATCGGGATTTTTTCTTATGTACTTCATCAGGCGTTTTCATTTTTAATGCTAGATGAGGTCTTAATTTGTTAT